>NZ_JBFTJR010000012.1:97500-151319 GCF_056395525.1 Caulobacter sp. 10L414 | reverse complement strand
GCGCCGCCCGCGCGCCCGCTCCGGCGGACGACGAGGACGGCATGGTCGTCGCCCCGCAGCCCGCGCCGCGCGCCGCCAAGGCCGCCCGCCCGGCTCCGCCGCCGGTGGAGGACGACGAGGACGATTTCGCGCCCAGCTTCGAGACCCGCCCGCTGTCTATCCGCCAGCCCAAGGCCCCGGCCCCCTCCAGCAACCGCGAACAGCGCGAGCAGCAGAAGACCTTCGACTTCGAGGAAGACGAGGACGGCTTCCAGCTGCCTGAACTGGCCATGCTGGCCAAGGCCAAGCCGCGCTCGGCCGAGTTCGATGAGGGCGCCCTGCGCCAGAACGCCCGCCTGCTGGAAAGCGTGCTGGCCGAGTTCGGCGTGAAGGGCCAGATCGACCAGATCCGCCCCGGCCCGGTCGTGACCATGTACGAGCTGGTGCCGGCGCCGGGCGTCAAGACCGCCCGCGTCGTCGCCCTGGCCGACGACATCGCCCGCTCGATGAGCGTGATCTCCTGCCGCGTCGCCGTGGCCCAGGGCCGCAACGCGATCGGCATCGAAATGCCCAACCAGCGTCGCGAGACCGTCTATCTGCGCGACCTGCTGTCCAGCGCCGACTACGACAAGGCCAGCTCGATCCTGCCCATGGCGCTGGGCGAAACCATCGGCGGCGAGCCCTACATCGCCGACCTGGCCAAGATGCCTCACCTGCTGATCGCCGGCACCACCGGCTCGGGCAAGTCGGTCGGCGTCAACGCCATGATCCTGTCGATCCTCTACAAGCTGCCGCCCGAGAAGTGCCGCTTCATCATGATCGACCCGAAGATGCTGGAACTGTCGGTCTATGACGGCATCCCGCACCTCCTGGCCCCCGTCGTGACCGATCCGAAGAAGGCCGTCGTGGCGCTGAAGTGGACCGTCCGCGAGATGGAGGACCGCTATCGCCGGATGTCCAAGATCGGCGTGCGCAACATCGGCGGCTACAACGAGAAGGCCAACGAGGCCCTGGAAAAGGGCGAGCACTTCGAGCGGACCGTGCAGACCGGCTTCGACGACGCCGGCCGCCCGATCTACGAGACCGAGCAGATCCGCCCCGAGGCCATGCCCTATCTGGTCGTGGTCATCGACGAGGTGGCCGACCTGATGATGGTCGCCGGCAAGGACATCGAAGGCGCCGTCCAGCGCCTGGCCCAGATGGCCCGCGCCGCCGGCATTCACCTGATCATGGCCACCCAGCGTCCGTCGGTCGACGTCATCACCGGCACCATCAAGGCCAACTTCCCCACCCGGATCAGCTTCCAGGTGACGTCGAAGATCGACGCCCGCACCATCCTGGGTGAGCAGGGCGCCGAGCAGCTGCTGGGCCAGGGCGACATGCTCTACATGGCCGGCGGCGGCCGCATCACCCGCCTGCATGGTCCCTTCGTCTCCGACGGCGAAGTCGAGGCCGTGGCCAAGTTCCTGCGCGACCAGGGCATCCCCCAGTACCTGGAGGAAGTCACCGCCGGCGGCGACGAGGAGCAGGAAGAGGCCATCGAGGGCGCCTTCCAGGGCGAGGGTGGGGCCAACGACCTCTACGACCACGCCGTGGCCGTGGTCACCCGCGACCGCAAGGCCTCGACCAGCTACATCCAGCGCCGCCTGCAGATCGGCTACAACCGCGCCGCCTCGCTGATGGAGCGGATGGAGAAGGAAGGCGTCGTCGGCGCGGCCAATCACGCCGGCAAGCGCGAGATCCTCGCGCCGCCCCCGCCGCCGCTGTAGGGCGCGAGACACCGGAAAAGGAAAACGCCGCGACAGTCGATGTCGCGGCGTTTTTCGTTTCAGGACGCCTACCGCTCCCCAACTCGTCATCCCGGCCGTAGCGCAGCGAAGAGCCGGGACCCAGGGGCCGCCGCGATGCGTTAGCGAGCGTTCGGAAGCGAACCCCGCCGAAGAGCCCAGTCTCCTGGGTCCCGGATAAGCGCTCCGCGCTTTCCGGGATGACGACGATGGTTGGAACTTTCAAAGCGCCCCGAAGGGGCCGACCTCAGACCAGGATGTTCAGCAGCGATCCCGGGCGCAGGATCTTCTGCGGCTGTTCGGTCGGGGCGGTGAAGGCCGTGGGCGGCACGGTGCGGCGCGCCTGGGGCTCGGTCTGGGTCTGCAGCTGCACGGTCATCGGCGAGGCCGTGGGCCGCGCGCTGGTCGCGTCGCTGACCGCCGCCTGGAAGAAGGCCGCCGCGCGCGACTGGCCGGCCGGAGTCACGGCGCCGGACGAGGGTCGGGCGGTGACGGCGGGCAGGCCGGTGGGGCGAACGGTGCTCATGACGCGCTTGATAGCATGGTTAATGCAGAGTGCGCGAGCGTGGTTAACGAGCTTCTAAGCCGGAAAGTGCGCGACGCTTCAACGCAGCTTGGAAACGAGCGCGTCCAGATCTTCGGGCGTAATGGGCCCGGTGTGCTTGGCCACCACCACCCCTTGGGCGTCGACCACGAAGGTCTCGGGCACGCCGGTGACGCCGAACTCCACCCCGGCGCGGCCGTCGCGATCGACCAGCCGGGCGGCGAACGGATCGCCAAGGCGTCCCAGGAACGCCTCGGTGTTGGCGGGGGCGTCCTTGTAGGCGACGCCGACCACGCGCACGCCGCGGGCCTTCAGCGCCATCAGCTGCGGGTGCTCGATCTCGCAGGGGGCGCACCAGGAGGCGAAGAAGTTGACCAGCATCGGCCCGTCGCCGGCGGTCCGCACCGGCGCCGGCGTCCCGCTGTCGAGGTCGGGCAGGGACAGGGCCGGCACCGGCTTGCCGACCAGGGCGTCGGGGCTGACCTGCGGATTGCGCTTTAGGGCGTAGCCGGCGAACAGCACCGCCAGGGCCGCCAGCACGAGCAGCGGCGAGAAAGCCAGCCAGCGCTTCACTTGCCGAGCCCGCTCTGGCCAGCATCTTTCGCCTGCGCCTGGCGGCGTTCGGCCTCGGCGCGCCAGCGGCGGGCGGCCAGCAGGCTGTCGGCGATCATCCAGGCGAACACCGCCGCCGTCAGGGCGAAGGCGGGCCAGACATAGACGGCGTACTTGCCGGCGTCGAAATCGAACTGCACGCGATCAGGCCTCCGCCGCCTTCAGGGCCAGGCTGCGCGCCTTGCGCCGCCAGACCAGCGCCCGGATCCGCACCAGCCACAGCGCGCCGAAGGCCGAAAGATAGGACAGCTGCATCACCAGCATCGGCCAGGCATAGACCGCCGGCAGCCGGTTCTCGGGCTTGGCCAGCAGGGTCGACGAGCCCTGGTGCAGGCTGTTCCACCAGTCGACCGAGAACTTGACGATCGGCAGGTTGATCACGCCGACCAGAGCCAGGATGGCCGCGGCGCGGGCGGCCTTCTGCTCGTCGTCGATGGCCCCGCGCAAAGCCAGATAGCCCATATAGAACAGCAGCAGCACCAGCACCGAGGTCAGGCGGGCGTCCCACACCCACCAGGTTCCCCACATCGGCTTGCCCCACAGCGAGCCGGTGGCGAGCGCCAGCACCGTGAAGGCCGCGCCCAGCGGGGCGCAGGCCTGGGCGGCTGCGTCGGCCAGGGCGTGGCGGAACACCAGCGCCAGGAAACTGGCGATGCCCAGGCACAGATAGACGAACATCGCCAGCACGGCCGCCGGTACGTGGATGAACATCATCCGCACCGTGTCGCCCTGCTGGTAATCCTCGGGAACCGTGAAGGTCAGGATCAGGCCGACAACCGCCAGCACACCGGCGATCGCGCCGAACATGGGCGCGGCCCAGCGCGAGAAGGCCATGAACCGCTCGGGGTTGGCCAGGAAGTCGAACGGGTTCTTGTGGTTCGTGCCGCCCATCGACCTTGCATTAGAGCGGCTTGAAGAACGCCGCAATGGCCGTATGACTTACATGGAGAATGCAACCTTGGGGAGTTGCCGGCGCGTGCCTTGGCTTGCTGTTCGGACTTTGGCCGCCGCCGCCCTCTTTTCGGGCCTGCTGACCTCGGCTCAAGCCGGCGAACGCATCACCTTCCAGGCCGAGGTCAACGGCAAACCGGCCCGCTTCATGGTCGATACCGGCACCAGCGCGCTGCTGACCGCGACTGCGGAAGGCGCAAGGCGCCTGGACCTGACCATAGCGCATGAAGACGTCCGGACCGGACCGCTTGCGGGCAAGTTCCTGGGCGTATCGGCGCCGGTGCGCGTGACGCTGCCGGGCGGCGGCGGTCGCGACGCCGTCTTCGAGGTCCTGCAGCCCACGCCCGAGCATGTCGACTTCGACTTCGACGCCTTCTGGGGCTGGCCGGGCGTGAAGCATCGGATCTTCCACTATGCGCCCGGGACGGGACTCCGGCTCGACCCGTCGCCGGCGGTGGATCTGTCGAAGGCCCAACTGTTCCGGCTCGTGCCTGGCGCGAACGTCGCCATTTTCGACGCAAGGAGCGGTGATGGCGAGCCGCTGCCGGTGCTGGTCGACACCGGATCGACCGCCGGTGTGGAGCTGGCGGCTCCGCTGTGGAGCGCTTGGCGGACGGCCCACCCCGATCATCCCGTCACGCTGATCGGACGCTACTCGCCAGCCACGGGCACGGTCGTTTCCGAGCAGGTCTTCGTCAAGCGCCTGGAGTTGGGAGCGCTGGTCCTGAACAACGTGATGGTGACGGAACTGCCCGCCAGCCAGGTGACGGGGACCGTGCAGGCCAAGGTCGTACTCGGGCTCGACGTCTTCAAGAACCAGGGCGTGTGGATAGACGGCGAGGGCGGCAGGCTCGGCATCCTGCCCAGTTCATCTTCGCCGGTGCGCTACAATCGGGGCGGCGTGAGCTTCCCCCCGCCGACCATGGCGGCCGTGGTTTCGCCGAGCGGGCCGGCGAGCCAGGCGGGCGTCGTGAAAGGCGACATCCTGTTGGCGATCGACGGTGTCGAGCCGGCCGCCTATGCGGCAAGGGTCGCCGCGGCTTCGATCTGGCAGCAGCCGCCCGGAACGGTCCTGTCCCTCACCTTGCGGCGCGGCGACCAGAAGATCGAACGACGCGTGGTGCTGGAGGATTTCCTGGGACAGCCGTGAGGTCCCGCCCGCGCCTTGCGAAGGCGCGGGCGGGCCGAGGCTCTTACGAGCCCGACTTGCGCTGGATGATCACTCGGCGTTCGCCCGGACCGCTGAACGACATCGACCCCGGACCCTTGGGGCCGCGGGCCTCGATGCGGCGGACGGTGACGTTCGGACCGCCGGTCACTTCGGGGCCCAGCGCGTCGAAGGCCTTCTTCTGGCTGGGCGTCAGGGCGTTGTAGAAGCTGCGGGTGGCGTCGGCGCGGGCCTTGAGGTCGGCGGCCACCTTGGCCATGCGGTCGGCCTGCTCGTCGAGGCGTTCCAGCGCCGTCTGCGGGGCCTTGTCCTTGGCGCTGTCGTCGCGGGCGGGCTTGGGCTCGGGGCGCTCCTTGGGACCGGTGGCGGCGATGTAGGCCTTCAGCGCGCCATCCTGGCGGTCGGTCAGCTGCAGCACGTCGCGCAGGCGCTGGGCGCGGGCTTCCGGATCCTTGTGCATGCGGAAGGCCATGCCGCCGGGATGGCCGCGGAACATCAGGTTGTCGAAGCCGGGCGGAGGGGGCGGAGGCTCGGGCGCTTCCGGCGGCGCGGGCGGCGGCGGGGGAGCGGCGGGCTGGGCGGAGGCGGCGACGACGCCGGCCGCGAGGGCCGCGCCGGCGGCGAGGGTGAGAGACTTCAGGACGAGGCGCATGGCGATCTCCATCGAGAGGGGCGGAAACGAACTGCGGCCTAGGTTGGAGGCGGTTGTGGCGTGAAAATGTCTGAAGATGTGAACAATGTTACACGAATGAAGCTTTGCCGGGAGGGGTGATACGAAGTGCTTGCAAATCAAGCGCTTGATCCTGTTGCTTCCGCGCCGACATACGCCGTCTTTCGAAAATTTCATCTTCGCGCGGCCCCTGCTGACAGTCCCTGACACGTCCGTGGTCCATATCCGGGCCGCGCCGCCTCTCGCCAGGCGGGCGCGGATGCGCCATGAGGCCCTTATGAAACGCGTCGCCTTCCTCGCCCTGATCCTCGCCGGCACGCTGTGGGGCCTGGGCTTTCCGCTTGGCAAGCTGATCCTGCGCGAGACCGACGCGGCCCACATGGTGCTGTTGCGCTTCGTCGTGGCGGCGGTGGTCGCTGCGCCTTTCGCGCTGCGGACCAAGGAAGCCCGAGCCCTCTTCAGGTCGCCGGTGCTGCTGGCCTCGGGCGCGCTGTACGGCGTGGCGTTCATGGTGCAGTTCGAGGGGCTGGCCCATGTCAGCGTCACCCTGGCGGCCCTGCTGGTCGGGGCCATGCCGGCCCTGATCGCCGTCTGCGCCAAGGTCATGGGCGAGAAGGTCAGTCGGGCCTCGTGGATGGGCGTCGGCGCGGCCACCCTCGGCGCGGCCCTGATCGCCGGCAAGCCCGACGGCGCCGGCTCGCTACTGGGCGTGGCGCTGTCGCTGGGCTCGCTGCTGATCTTCCTGGCCTGGCTGGTGGTGCTCAAGCGCGCGCCCAAGCCGCCGACGCCGATGGCCATCCCGGCGGTCACCGTGATCGTCGCGGCCTTCACCGTGCTGCCGATCGCCCTGGTCATGCACGGTCCGCCCAAGCTGGACCTGTCGGTCAGCGCCTGGAGCGGCGTGCTGGGCCTGGGCGTGCTGTCGACCCTGCTGGCGACGGCCGCCTGGCAGTACGGCTCGTCCCGCGTGGGCAGCGCCAGCGCCGGGGTGTTCATCAACATCGAGCCGCTGATGGGCGCCTCGATCGGCGTGTTGCTGTTCGGCGACCACCTGAGCCTGGCCCTGGCGGTCGGCGGCCTGATGATCATCGCCGGCAGCTTCGTGGTGGTGCTGGGCGAGAAGCAGGCCGATCCGGCGAGCCTGCAGGCGGAAGCGGTCCCGGCGCCCTAGTCCAGGAGGAAGGCGGTCCAGGCCGCCAGCCCGACCGCCAGGCACAGGCCCGCAACGCCGATCGCGACGGCGCGCATCCAGCCGCCGCGTCCCTTGCCGCCCAGAAGCAGTCCGGCCGTCGGCCCGAAGGTCGCCGCCAGCGCCAGGGCCGCGCCCGCCTTGGCCGTCGAGGCCGCCGGGCCTGGCCGGTCCGGGTCGGCGGCGGGCTCGCCGCCGCGCAGGTCGGCGATCAGCCGTCGGGCCTCTTCGGCGTCCGCGTCGGGGGTCCACAGTCGAAAGCCGCCCATGGCGATGGTCATCAGGTAGTCGCTGGCGCCCCAGTGCTCGTTCTGCACCAGCACCTGCATCCCTTCGGCCCGCAGGCGCGAGGCTGCGACCTGGGCCTCGACGAGGTCGGCGAAGCGGGCGATCTCGGTCAGGCTCATCGACCGACCTCCTGGGCTCAGCGCGGCTCCGATCCCAGCCGCCACAGATAAAGCTGCCGCGCGGGCGTGCCGACGCGCAAGCCCTCCAGTTCCTGGCGCTCGGCCTTGGTCAGCTTGAACCGGCTGTAGCCGCGGTCGGCCAGGCAGGTCTCGACGGCGTCGGTCGCCTGCCGGCGCACCTCACGCCAGTTGCGGTTCATGTGCATGCGCTGCTGGTCGGCATAGGCGTACATGGCGTCGAGGCCGCCTTCGGGGTTCACCGCCATGTCCATCTCGAACACCACGTCGACCAGTGGCAGCTTCATCGGCGCGGCGGTCTCCACGTGGTGCAGGCACTCGGCCGCGTCGGTGCGGTATTTCAGGTAGCTGACGCCGGGCTTGCCCCAGCTGTCCTTGCGGGCGGGCGCGGCCTGCGCGCCGCCGGCGAGGGTCGCCAGCAGCAGAAGCGACAGCGCGGCGGCCTTGTTGCTCATCCGGATATCCTCGGCCGGTTGATCGCTCGGATACCCATGTTACCGTGACCAGCAGCGAAGAAAAGGGCGCCCCGCGCGCCGAACGGGAGGATGCGGCGTGGCTGTCGCCAACTTGATGCTCGCGCTCGGTCTGTTGCTAGCGACCCAGGAGCCGCCCGCGGGCCAGACCTCCGTCGACGGCGTGGTCGTCACGCCTGGCGAGAAGGCCAAGGCCATGCCCCGCTGGGCCGCCAAGGTGCGCGCGGATGGTTGGCCGTTCTTCGCCGCCGGCGAGGACGGGGCGGTGCTGATGTTCGCCAAGACCGCCAAGGGTAATGACGGCCTTGCGCCCAGGGGCAGCGTCTGGGTCCGCCACGAGTTCCGCCAGCCGCGCACCGAGGCCGAGGCGCCGACCGCGCCGGCCTTCCGGTCGGAAAAGCTGCTGGTCGAGGTCGACTGCACGGCCAACCGCTTCCGCAACGCCGCCGCCTTCCGCTACCCCGACAACAACCTGCAGGGCGCCGAGGACGCCTATCGCTTCGAGCAGGACTGGCAGGCCCCGGCCGCCGGCACGCTGGACGCCACCGTGGTCGAGGCCGCTTGCATGACCCCCTAGTCGAGGGCGTTGCGGCAGGCCGCGGCCATGGCCAGCGGGCTGAGCGCGATCGCCGCGGCGCTGTAGGCCAGCAGGAACAGCAGGCCTCCCGTCCACGGCAGGCCGCCGGAAAGGGCGTCCAGCGCGCCGGCCCCGAAGATCACCGGCGGGGCGTAGAGCGGCAGCACGATGACGGCCACCAGCAGGCCGCCGCGCTTGCTGCCCAGGGCCAGGCTCGCGCCCAGTCCGCCCAGGAACGAGAAGGCCAGGCCTCCGGCCAGGGCGCAGACGAACAGCAGGGGCGCGATCGACGGCGAGGCGCCGAGGACCACGGCCGCGACGGGGGCGGCCAGGGCCAGGGGCGCGCCGGCCGCCAGCCAGTGGGCCAGGCATTTCGCCGCCGCGACGGCCTCCAGAGGGGCCGGGCCCAGGGCCAGCAGGTCGAGCGCGCCGTCCTCGAAGTCACGCTCGAACAGGCGCTCCAGCGAGAGCAGGGCGGCCAGGGCCAGGGCCAGCCAGGCGATGCCGGGGGCCAGGCTGGCCAGCCGCTCGGGCGCGCGGCCGGCGGCCAGCGGCAGCAGGGTGACGACGCAGGCGTAGAAGGCCAGGGCCAGCAGCGGGCCGCCGCCCCGGCCCCAGGCCAGGGCGAACTCGCGCCGGAAAAGGACGCCGAACCCCCTCATGCGCCGATCTCCACCAGTCGCGCGGGGACGGGCAGGGGGTCGTGGACCGCGGCCAGAACCATGCCGCCGCCCGCCAGGTGCTCAGCCATGATCGCGCCGAAGGCGGCGCGATGGGCGGCGTCCAGCGGGGCCATCGGCTCGTCGAGCAGCCACAGGGGGCGGGTGCTGGCCAGCAGGCGGGCCAGCGACACGCGGCGGCGCTGGCCGGCCGACAGGCGGCGGACCTCCAGGTCCAGCAGTCGCGACAGTTCCAGCCGTTCGACGGCGGCCTGGGCCGAAGCCTCGGTCCCACCGGTCCAGCGCGCCTGGAACAGGAGCTCCTCCCAGGCGGTGCGGGCGGTCTTCAGGCCGTCGTGATGACCGGCCAGATGCAGGTGGTCGGCGCGGGYGGCTTCGGCCTCCAGTATCCGCCCTTCGGAGCCTTCGAAACCGATGGTCCCCGCCTGGGGTCGCAGCAGGCCGGCGACGGCCCGCAGCAGGCTGGTCTTGCCCGCGCCGTTGCGGCCCACGAGGGCCACGGCGTCGCCGCTTTCGAGCTCCAGATCGAGCCCCGAAAACAGGGTCCGTTCGCCCCGCGAGAGGCTCAAACCCTTTATGCGAACGGCTCTCATCATTGGAAGTCCATGCGCCGCGCATGGACGTTGTGGGTAACCGGCGCTAAGAAGCGCTCGGCCGTCACCCTCCGCATTGGATGGGGCGTACGCGGCGCGAGGATGGACGCTGTGGGTCCGCCTCGATCGCGCGATCCCGGGAGTGGTTTTCCGGCGGCCGTGAACAGAGAAGGGATCCTTCCAAATGGCGTCTGTAGACAGCCTCAAAACCCGCCGCGAACTCGTCGTCGGCGGTAAGACCTACGTCTATTACAGCCTTCGCGCCGCCGAGGAAGCCGGTCTGGCCGGTACGGGCTCGCTGCCCGTCTCGATGAAGGTGCTGCTGGAAAACCTGCTGCGTTACGAAGACGGCGTCTCGGTCAACGAAGCCGACCTGAAGGCCGTCGCCAACTGGCTGGAAAACAAGGGCTCGGTCGAGCACGAGATCAGCTTCCGCCCGGCCCGCGTGCTGATGCAGGACTTCACCGGCGTTCCGGCCGTCGTCGACCTGGCCGCGATGCGCGACGCCATGGTCGCCCTGGGCGCCGACCCGGCCAAGATCAACCCGCTGAACCCCGTCGACCTGGTCATCGACCACTCGGTCATGGTCGACAACTTCGGCGACGCCAAGGCCTATGACGCCAACGTCAAGCGCGAGTACGAGCGCAACATCGAGCGCTACCGCTTCCTGCGCTGGGGCTCGTCGGCCTTCAACAACTTCCGCGTCGTGCCCCCGGGCACCGGCATCTGCCACCAGGTGAACCTGGAATACCTGGCCCAGACCGTCTGGACCGCCATGGTCGACGGCGCCGAAGTGGCCTATCCCGACACCGTCGTCGGCACCGACAGCCACACCACCATGGTCAACGGCCTGTCGGTCCTGGGCTGGGGCGTCGGCGGCATCGAAGCTGAAGCCGCCATGCTCGGCCAGCCGATCCCGATGCTGATCCCGGAAGTCATCGGCTTCAAGCTGACCGGCGCCATGCCGGAAGGCGCGACGGCCACCGACCTGGTGCTCACCGTCACCCAGATGCTGCGCAAGAAGGGCGTGGTCGGCAAGTTCGTCGAATTCTACGGCGACGCTCTGGCCAACCTGACCCTGGAAGACCAGGCGACGATCGCCAACATGGCTCCGGAATACGGCGCCACCTGCGGCTTCTTCCCGATCTCGGCCGCCACCGTCGCCTTCCTGAAGGGCACCGGCCGCGAAGCCGACCGCGTCGCCCTGGTGGAAGCCTACGCCAAGGAGCAGGGCCTGTGGTGGGAGCCCGGCGTCGCCGAGCCGACCTTCACCGACAGCCTGGAGCTCGACCTGGGCACGGTCCTGCCGTCGCTGGCCGGCCCCAAGCGCCCGCAGGACCGCGTCCTGCTGTCGGACGCCTCGAGCAAGTTCGCCGAGTCGCTGGTCGGTGAGTTCGGCAAGGCCGAAAGCCCCGAGTTCCGCGCTCCGGTCGAAGGCGAGGACTTCGACGTCGGCCACGGCGACGTGGTGATCGCCGCCATCACCTCGTGCACCAACACCTCCAACCCCTCGGTCCTGATCGCCGCCGGCCTGCTGGCCAAGAACGCGGTCGCCAAGGGCCTGAAGGCCAAGCCGTGGGTGAAGACCTCGCTGGCCCCTGGCTCGCAGGTGGTCACCGACTACCTGGCCAAGGCTGGCCTGACCAAGCACCTCGACGCCCTGGGCTTCAACCTCGTGGGCTACGGCTGCACCACCTGCATCGGCAACTCGGGCCCGCTGCCGGAAAACATCAGCAAGACGATCAACGAGAACGACCTGGTCGCCTGCTCGGTGCTGTCGGGCAACCGTAACTTCGAAGGCCGCGTGAACCCGGACGTCCGCGCCAACTACCTGGCCTCGCCGCCGCTGGTGGTGGCCTACGCCCTGGCCGGCTCGCTGAAGATCGACCTGAACACCCAGCCGATCGGCAAGGACAAGAAGGGCAACGACGTCTTCCTGCGCGACATCTGGCCGTCGAACGAAGACATCGCCGCCCTGCAGCGCAAGTCGATCAACGAGAAGATGTTCGCCAGCCGCTACGGCGACGTCTTCAAGGGCGACAAGAACTGGCAGGGCATCAAGGTGACCGGCGGCCAGACCTACGCCTGGGAAGGCGAGTCGACCTACGTCCAGAACCCGCCGTACTTCCCGAACATGTCGATGACCCCCTCGCCGGTCACCGACATCGTGGAAGCCCGCGTCCTGGCCGTGTTCGGCGACTCGATCACCACCGACCACATCAGCCCGGCCGGTTCGATCAAGACCTCCAGCCCGGCTGGTCAGTACCTGGTCAACCACGGCGTCGAGCCGATCGACTTCAACGGCTACGGCGCCCGCCGCGGCAACCACGAAGTCATGATGCGCGGCACCTTCGCCAACATCCGCATCCGCAACAAGATCACCCCGGAGATCGAAGGCGGCGTGACCAAGCACTTCCCCTCGGGCGAAGTGATGCCGATCTACGACGCGGCCATGAAGTACCAGGCCGAAGGCCGTCCGGCCGTCGTGTTCGCCGGCAAGGAATACGGCACCGGCTCGTCGCGTGACTGGGCCGCCAAGGGCACCAAGCTCCTGGGCGTCCGCGCGGTGATCACCGAGAGCTTCGAGCGCATCCACCGCTCGAACCTGGTCGGCATGGGCGTGCTGCCGCTGCAGTTCATCCAGGACGGCTGGCAGAAGCTGGAGCTGACCGGCGAAGAGCTGGTCTCGATCCGTGGCCTGACGGATCTGGCCCCGCGCAAGCAGCTGATCGTCGAGCTCTACCGCCCGACCGACGGCCGCATCGCCCGCTTCCCGGTGCGCTGCCGCATCGATACGCCGACCGAACTCGAGTACTTCAAGAACGGCGGCGTCCTGAACTACGTGCTGCGCAACCTGGCCAAGGCCGACTAAGCGCAAGCGCCTTTTCAGGCTGATTAACGAGACGGCCGGTCCCCCTGGGGCCGGCCGTTTTGCTTTGCCCGATGGTCCGTCGAGGTCCCGACATCGTTGTCGTGTGGATTTCCGGGCCTTGAAGCGGCCATTTCACGGCCTCGTGAGGGGCGACGCAGCGCTTTCTTGGCTTAAGTGCGCCGCACATGCGTACGGCCTTGATCTCTCTTGTCTCCCTCGTCCTGACGAGCCTCGTCGCCGCCCCGGCCGCGGCCAAGTCGCCCGTGCTGGTCGAGCTGTTCACCGCCCAGGGCTGTTCGTCCTGCGGCAAGGCCAACCAGGCGGCCGCCGAGCTCGCCGAGCGCGACGACGTCCTGGCCCTGACCTACTCGGTCGACTACTGGGACTATCTCGGCTGGAAGGACACCTTCGCCAAGCCGGCCTTCGTCGAGCGCCAGCGCGCCTATGCCAAGGCCTTCGCCCTCAGGGACGTGCCCACGCCCCAGGTGGTGGTGGCCGGCAAGGTCCAGGCCTCGGGCGCCAAGGCCGAGACCGTCGAGCGCCTGATCGAGACCGCCCACCTGCCGCCGGCCCCGGACATGGAGTTCGTCGGCTCCAACAGGGTGGCGATCGGCTCGGGCGCCGCGCCGCGCGGCGGGGCCGAGGTGTGGCTGGTGCGCTTCGATCCGCGCAAGCAGGAGATCGCCGTCAAGCGCGGCGACAATCGCGGCCAGACCATCGTCCACCGCAACGTGGTGCGCGAGATCGTCAAGATCGGCGCCTGGACCGGTCGTCCGAAGATGTACCGCCTGCCGGCCCTGGCCAAGGACGACGAACTGGCCACCGCCATCATCGTGCAAGGCGCCAAGGGCGGCCGGGTGCTGGGCGTGCTGCCTCCCGGCGGCAAGAGCCGCTAGGGCTTCCCCTTAGCCCTTCTTCCGAGCTTCCCCGCGTAGGCGGGGATCCAAGCCGACGCTCCGGATAAGGCGCGGTCGGAGACGAACCTGCCGACTCTACTTGGACCCCCGCCTGCGCGGGGGGTGAACGGGTTTGGGGGCTGGCGCTGAAAGCAGCCCCCTTCCACGCAAAAGAAACCCCGCCTCGCCTTAGGGGATGATCGGCGAAGCGGGGTCTTTAGGGGAGGGGATAGAAGATACGCGCCGGTCGAACGGGCCGCCCGCGAGCCGGAGGGCTGGAGGGGCTGTTCAGGATCCCGGACCGCGAGGCGTTCCGATCGACCGACCATGAGACTATCGAGGGCCCGCGCGGCCGGCTGAGGGCGCGATCAGGGTCGTTTCGCGACGGGCTGGGGCGCCTCTGTGGCGATCTTTGCAGTTCCGAAAGCCGCGCCGAAAGGGGCCGGGGTCCAGATGCGAAAAGCCCGCGTGGGAGGGGTTTCCACGCGGGCTCTGCAGTTAAGAGAGGGGTTCTCTTGATTGGTCTGTCGGCTGACCGGCCCGCGATCGAGGGGGGCTGGGGGGGCTGTTCAGGATCCAGGACCGTGGGGTGTCCGATCAGCCGACACTGACTTTTTCGCCCTCGAACCGGGCGGGCGAAGGACCGAAACAAGGTCATTTCGTGGCCTGCTAGAGCTTGGCTTTTCGCTTCGTCGACCGATGTTGCAAATGCGCGACGCTCGCCTGAGGGGGTGATTTGGGGTTAGGATTCGCTCCATGGCCCTGGACGTTTCCCCTCCCGTCGGCGGCGTCGTGTTCTTCGAGCGTCGCGAGATCGACCAGCTCCTGCGCCTCTACGGCCGCATGGTCGCGGCCGGCGAGTGGCGCGACTACGGCATGGGCGGGACGAGCGACCACGCGGCCTTCTCGATCTTCCGCCATGCCGCCGAGGCCCCGCTCTATCGCGTCGAGAAGTGGCCGGAACTGGCCCGCAAGCAGGGCCAGTGGCTGGTGCGCGGCCAGGGCGGCATGGTGCTCAAGCGCGGCCACGACCTGGCCCAGGTGCTGCGGCTGTTCGACAAGGGCAAGTTCAAGGTGGTCGACTGATCTTCGGGGCCGCCCACGAAAAAGCCCCGGCGGAGCGATCCGCCGGGGCTTCGTCGTTTGTGCCTGGAAGGCGCCTTAGCGGCGGTCGCCCAGGAAGAACAGCAGGAAGCGGAACAGGTTGATGAAGTCCAGGTACAGGTTCAGCGCGCCGTAGTTGGTGGCCACCGACTTGGCGGCCGCGTCGCCGCCGACCTGGTAGTAGGTCATCTTCAGGTTCTGCGTGTCGTAGGCGATCAGGCCGGCGAAGATCAGCACGCCGATGGCGTTGATCGCGAAGACCAGCGGGCCCGACGGGAAGAAGATCGACACGATCGAGGCCAGGATCAGGCCCACCAGACCGATGATCAGGAAGCTGCCGAAGCCGGTCAGGTCCTTCTTGGTGGTGTAGCCGAACAGGCTGAGCGCGCCGAAGGCGGTGGCCGTGATCAGGAAGGTCGAGGCCACGCTGCCGCCGGTGTACATCAGCACCACGGTGCCGAGCGACGCGCCGATCAGCGACACGATCGACCAGTAGATCAGGCCCGCGGTGCGCGGGTTGATCGACTTCATCACGAAGCTCGAGAACAGCAGGATGCCCAGCGGGGCGAAGGCGATGACCATGCCCAGCAGGGTGTAGCCGACGCGGTTGCCGTTCACCTGGAACAGCAGGTCGCGCACGGGCGGGAACGAGCTGGTCGTCCAGGCGAGGGCGGCCGACAGGAGCAAGCCCAGCGCCACCTTGTTGTAGACGCCGAGCATGAAGCTGCGCAGCCCGGCGTCAACCGACATGTCGACGCGATCCGCCGGGATCGTGCGCGCATAGTCGCGGTTGAAGTCGTTCATCGAAAGAAACCCTTATTCCAACGTCCCCGAGGGGACACGTGTGAAATATCGGATCGAATGGCCTTCTGCGCAAGGCGTCCGATGGGAAGACGAGGCGGGCGCGAATGTATCAAAGTATGTCTGGGCGCCCGAGGTTTGGGTTCGCCTGCGCGCCGTGACGTCCTAAATAGGCGGGCAAAGCCAAGCAGGGGACTTCATGGACTACGTCGAACTCGGCCGCACCGGCATCCAGGTCTCGCGTTGCTGCCTGGGCACCATGACCTGGGGCTCGCAGAACAGCGAGGAAGAGGCCCACGCCCAGATGGACTACGCGCTGGGTCGCGGCGTCACCTTCTGGGATACGGCCGAGATGTACGCCAGCCCGCCCACGGCCGAGACCCAAGGGCGCACCGAGCGCTACATCGGCAGCTGGCTGGCCAAGACCGGGCGTCGCAAGGACATCGTCCTGGCCTCCAAGGTCGCCGGCCGCGGCTCGGCGTTCGGCGGCCTGCCGTGGATGCGCGCCGACGGCGCCAGCACTCGCCAGACCAAGGCCCAGATCGACGAAGCGGTCGAAGGCTCGCTCAAGCGCCTGCAGACCGACTATCTCGACCTCTATCAGCTGCACTGGCCCGACCGCGCCGTGCGGGTGTTCGGCGGCCAGACCTACAAGGACTACGACGACGAGTACGAGCGCTTCGGCGACATCCTCGAGGCGCTGGACGTCCACGTGAAGAAGGGCTCGATCCGCGCGCTCGGCGTCTCCAACGAGTTCCCGTGGGGCGTGATGAAGTTCCTGGCCGAAAGCGAAGGCCGCGGCCTGCCGCGCATCGCCTCGATCCAGAACGCCTATCACCTGGCCAACCGGGTGTTCGAGTACGGCCTGGCCGAGATCGCCATGCGCGAGCAGGTGGGCCTCCTGGCCTATTCGCCGCTGGCCCAGGGCCAGCTGACCGGCAAGTACCTGGGCGGAAACCTGCCCGAGGGCTCGCGCAAGGCGCTCTACAACCGCATGCAGCGCTATGAGGGACCGGGGGCGATCGAGGCGTTCACCGCCTATGTGGACCTCGCCCGCCAGAACGGCCTGGACCCGGCCCAGCTGGCCCTGAAGTTCGTCGACGCCCGCCCGTTCGTCACCGCCACGATCATCGGCGCGACCAGCATGGAGCAGCTGAAGACCGACATCGACGCCTTCGACGTCGAATGGACGGAAGAGTTGGAAAAGGCGGTCAACGCCATCCACGCCGCGCGGCCCAATCCGTGTCCGTGAGGTGATCTAAGGGACCTCCCCCTCTGGGGGAGGCGATCGCGTAGCGATCGGTGGGGGGGCGATATCGGCCGGCCTTCGAGAAGCTGAAAACGTCCCCCCTCCGGCCTTCGGCCGCCTCCCCCACGGGGGGAGGTTTCTAGACCACTCCCCGCGCCTTCAGCTCGGCGACCTTTTCGGCGCTCATCCCCGCCACCTGCGTCAGCACGTCTTGCGTATGCTCGCCCAAGGTCGGACCCGGCCAGCGCACGCCGCCGGGGGTGGCGGTCAGGCGGGGGAAGGCGTTCTGCATCTTCACCTGGCCGAACACCGGGTGGGGCACGGAGACGATCGAGTCGCGGGCCTTGAACTGCGGGTCGGCCAGCATTTCCGGCGCCCGGTAGATGCGGCCGCAGGCCAGGCCGGCGGCCTCCAGCCTGGGCAGCAGGTCGTCGATGTCCTGGTCCAGGGTCCAGGCGGCGATGCGGGCGTCGAGCTCGCCCTGGTTGACGCCCCGGGCGGCGTGGTCGCGATAGCGGGGATCCTCGGCCAGGTCCGGCCGGCCCATCAGGTCGCACAGCCGCTTGAACAGAGTGTCCTGGTTGGCGCCGATCAAGACGAGCTCGCCCGACCTGGTGGGATAGACGTTCGACGGGGCGATGCCGGGCAGCACCGCGCCCGAGCGTTCGCGGATGTAGCCGGTCAGGTCGTACTCGGTGACCAGGTTCTCCATCACCGTCAGCACGCTCTCATAGATGGCCGCGTCGACCACCTGGCCCTTGCCGGTGGCGTGGCGCGCGTGCAGGGCCATCATCACGCCCAGCGCGGCGTTCAGGCCCGACAGGCTGTCGCCGATCGAGACGCCGGCCCGGGCTGGATTGCGGTCGGGCTCGCCGGTGATGTGGCGAAGACCGCCCATGGCCTCGCCCACCAGGGCGTAGCCGGCGCGCTTGGCGTAGGGGCCGGTCTGGCCGAAGCCCGAGACGCGGGCCATCACCAGGCCAGGATTGATCGCCGACAGCGCCTCATAGCCCAGGCCCCACTTTTCCAGCGTGCCGGGACGGAAGTTCTCGACCACCACGTCGGCGGCGGCGATCAGGTCGCGGGCGATGGCGCGGCCTTCGTCGGTGCGCAGGTCCACCGTCACCGATTTCTTGTTGCGGCCGATCACCGGCCACCAGGGCGACAGGCCCTTGGGCTTGGAGCGTCCCCACTGGCGCATCGGATCGCCCGATCCGGGATCTTCCAGCTTGATCACCTCGGCGCCGAAGTCGCCCAGGACCTGGCCGCAGAACGGACCGGCGATCAGCTGGCCCATCTCGATGACGCGGACGCCCGCCAACGGCCCTTGGGTCATTTTGTTCCTCTCCCCGATCACGGAACCATCACGCGGCCGTGAACCTTCTTCCTGCCACACGGTGACGCGCGACGCCGACCTTCTTCCACCAGAACAACGCGCAGGGAAAGACAGCCATGACCCGCAAGATTCTCATCGTCGGCGCCGCCTTCGCCGCTCTCAGCCTCGCCGCCTGCGGCCAGAAGACCGACGAGACCAAGGGCGCCGCCACCCCGGCCGAACAGGCCGCGACGCCGGACGCCAACCCCGCCGCCACTGTTCCGACTCCGGCCGACGAGGCCAAGGCCCCGGACTTCTCGGCCAAGGCCGCGGCTGGCGACACTTTCGAGATCGAGTCGGCCAAGATCGCGCTGAAGCGCTCGACCAACGCCGACGTGAAGAAGTTCGCGCAAAGCATGATCGACGCCCACACCGCCACCAGCCAGGGCCTCAAGGCCGCCATCGCCGCCTCCGGCGCGACCTTCACCCTGCCCGCGACCCTGCCCGATGATCTGCAGGGCAAGCTGGACGACCTGAACAAGGCCGACGCCAAGGACTTCGACAAGAAGTACGCCGACGACCAGGTCGACGCCCACCAGGCCGCGCTGAACCTCTTCCAGCGCTATGCGCAGGACGGCGACAACGCCGCCATCAAGACCTTCGCCGCCGAGACCGCGCCGAAGATCCAGGAGCACCTGAACATGGCCGAAGGCCTGAAGAACGGCATGAAGTAAGGCTCGCAAGAGCCCTGATGTGGAAAACCCCCGGCCGGAAGGCCGGGGGTTTTTCTATGCGCTCATGGCCGTCATCCCGGCCGGAGCGCGTAGCGCGCAGAGCCGGGACCCAGGGGCCGGCGCACTGCGTCGGCGACGGCTTGCGCGGTGAGGCCGACTGCCGAGCCCGGTCCCCTGGGTCCCGGATAAGCCCTACGGGCTTTCCGGGATGACGAGGGTGGGGATGCCCTAGTCCGCCGCCTTGACGACGTTGTCGTCGCCGTTGCGGTCGATGACGAAGTTGTACGGGTCGACGCCGGCGAAGCGCGGGGCGACTGGCGTGACGAAGGTCAGGGTCTGGGTTCCGCTGCGGATCGGGCGGCGCTCCATGGCCACCACGTCCTTCTGCTGGAAGTCCTTCTTGCCCGGCTCGGCGGTGAACAGGCCCACGTCCAGCACTTCGTTCAGCGGGGCGTCCGTCTCCTTGCCGCGGCCGTCGGCGTACATCTTCTTGGCCTCGACCACGAGCTTGACGTCGAACCGGCCGTCGGCGCGCTTCTTCACGGTCGCGCTCTTGGTCTTCAGGTCATAAAGCGTGATCTTCTCGAACAGGTCGGTGACCAGGGCCTGCTTGTCGGCCGGAACCTCGGCGCGCAGGGCGGCCAGGAAGTCGAGCGTGGTGGGGTAGGGCGCGCCCTTGAAGCCGTGGTCGGCGATCAGCTTGCGCAGGACCCGGTTCACGGTCTCCTCGCCGACCTCGTGCTGCAGCCGGTACATGACCAGCGAGCCCTTGCGGTAGTGGATGTAGCCCTGGTTCTCGACCCGGGCCAGCGGCTGTTCCTCGAGCACGTCGCCGCCGCGCGAGCGCAGGTAGCTGTTGAGCTCGAACTTCAGGAACTTGCGGATCTGGGCCTCGCCGTACTTCCGCTTCATGACCATCAGGGCCGAGTACTGGGCGAAGGTCTCCGACAGCATGGTCGAGCCCTGCTGGTCGGCGCCCAGCACCTGGTGGGCCCACCATTGGTGGCCAATCTCGTGCGCGCCGACATAGGTGACCATGTCGATCTTCTCGGGATCGCTGTAGTCGGCGATGAAGAACATGCTCTCCGACCACGGAATGGTGCCGGCGAAGGCCTGGGCGAAGTCCTGGTAGGCCGGGAACTCCTGGAAGCGCAGCTGCTTGAACTGATAGGGGCTGAAATGCTCCTGGTAGTAGTCGAGCGAGGCCTTCATCGCGCCGCGCATGCGGTCGATGTTCCAGGCGTGCTGCGGGTCGTAATAGACCGCCAGATCGACGCTCTTGTAGGTCTCGCGCGAGACCGCGTAGCGGGCCGACTGGATCGACAGGAACGGCAGGATCGGCGCGTCGGCCACGAAGCGCACGGTGCGGCGTTCCTGGTCGCCCGACTTCCACACCCGTTCGGAGGTCTTGCTGCCAGGCGCGATCGGCGTCTGGTCGGCGTCGGTGGTGACGGTGATGTCGGAGGTGACGAAGTCGGCGTCCTTGCGCAGGCCGTTGAACTGGCGGCTCGCCACATCGCCCAGCTTGGCCATGCGCAGCTCGGGCGGCAGGCCGTACTTGCGGCGCTTGGCGCGGTCCTGCAGCAGGCCGTCGCGGCTCATGCCCAGGATCGGCGCGATCTCCATGTTGTTGAGGAACGTGCCGTTGGCGACCACGCGGCTTTCATTGCCGCTGTTCTTGAAGCCCTTCTGGCTGCGCTCGGTGATGAAGCTCATCCGGCGCGTCTCGCCCGGCGCCAGCGGGGTGTCGAAGGCGAAGATCCGGTAGTTGAAGCGCTCGAAGGTCTGCTTGGGCCGCGCGCCCTCGATCGACAGCCCGCGCACGACGAGGTCGCGGTCGAAGCGGACGTGGATCTCCTTGAGCGGCGCGCCGGACTTGTTCTGGATGACATAGGCGCCGCGGGTCACCGCCCGGGGCTCGCCCGGGTGGAGGTCGACGTCCAGCTTCATGCCGGTGATCTTGGGCTGAGGCGTGTTCTCGTAGCGCAGCAGCGTCTTTTCGAGGTCGGCGGTCCAGCGCTCGTCGTCGAGGCTGGTGCGATACTCGTTCCAGACGTTGGTGTTGACGTAGATGAAGCCGCCCAGGCCGGCGAAGGCCAGGAAGACGAGCCCGAACACCACGCCGTTCGCCCCGCGCAGGCGGTGGGGCAGGCGACGCAGGCGCGGCAGCAGCCTGGCCTCGGTCCCGCGCCGCCACAGGGCGTAGCACAGCACCGTCAGCAGCACGGCGAAGGCGCTCCAGTAGGCGCGGAACCACCAGGCCCCGAGCCAGAACGACCCCAGGCGGTTCATGTCGGAGAAAGGCGTCCCCGGCGCGCCGCCGTAATTGTAGAGATTGTGCTCGAAGCCGAGGTTCTGGAACGTCACCTGGGTGACGATGTAGACCACCATCAGGCCCCAGCCGATGAACTTGTGCGGGCTCAGCACCTGCAGGAACACGGCCAGCACGGCCAGCAGGATCCAGTCGACGGCCTGGGGCAGCACGTACCACAGGAGGTACTTGTCGAGCTCCAGCCGGAAATAGCCGTGGGCGACCTGGCTGACGACGCCGGCGACCACGCTGACCAGCAGGGTCGACAGCAGCACCAGCGAGATGGCGGCGATCTTCGGAGCCGTGAAGGCCCAGTCGCCGACCGGGGTGGAGTCGATGATCTCGTGCGTGCGGCGCTCGCGTTCGCGCCAGACCAGCTCGCCGGCGTAGTAGATGGCGATGATCATCGGGATCAGGCTGAACGAGCCCAGCAGCGGCCGCAGCAGGGCGCGGGTCACCGGATAGATCTGGCCGCCGTAGCCATCGGCGTCGGTGGCGAACCACAGCGAGCCGGCGGCGTTGAACAGGCCCAGCGCCAAGAGCACGAAGAAGGCCGGGCTCTTGAACACCTGGCCCATGTCCAGGCGCGTGCGGGCGACGAACTGGACCCAGGCGGTGGCGCGGTCGTGGCGCGGCTTGGCCAGGGGCTTGGGCGGCGGCGGCAGGATCTCGACCGGCGGCGGCAGGCCGGGCTTGGCCTTCTCGCCCTTGCGGCCGGCCAGCTCGGCCGACTGGAAGCGGAAGAGGCCGTAGGCGGCCGCCAACAGGCCCGCGGCCAGCACGATCACGAAGGTTCGGTTGAACAGCAGCGCGCCGGTCACGGCCGGGGTCAGGGTGTTGCGCTCGTTGGCGGTCCAGTACTTGGTCGCCAGGCCGAAGGCGCCGGTGCCCATCGGCTCCCACAGGGCCGCGGCCTGCTCGAACTCGGGCTTGTCCAGTGCGATGCCGGCCACCACCCACAGCACCAGGAAGCCGATCACGCCGACATAGGTCCACATCATCGAGCGGGTGACGGTGGCCAGGGCGAAGAACAGCGCCGAGGTCAGCAGCAGCGTCGGCAGGGCCAGCACGAAATAGGCGTAGACGTAGGCGTTCAGCAGGTTCGGACCCAGCTTCTCCGGGTCGATCCACGGCATGAACGAGCCGATCAGCATCGCCAGCGGCACGGCCAGGAACGAGATCGCGGCGGCTAGGAAGGCGCCGGCGAAGCGTCCGTACAGATAGTCGAACTTGCGGATCCGGGTGGTGCGCAGGATCGGGCCGTATCCGGTCTCGTCGTCGCGCACGATGACGTTGGCCACGAAGGCCGTCGTCACGAACATGTAGAAGATCGACAGGATCAGGTGGGTCTGGGCGATGGCGAACGGGGCGTTCTTGTGGATCGAGCCGCCGCCGCCGATCGAGATCTGCTCGATGGTCACCGACCCGAAGGTCAGCAGGAAGAACAGGACGGCGACCACCCAGAACACCGGGGAGCGCAGCTGGTAGCGGAGCTCGAAGCTCGCGATCTTGCCGAACATGGCGTCTGCCCCCTACGCCGCGCAGCGGGTCGTGGCGAGGGTCGAGAAATAGACGTCCTCGAGGCCGCCGATCACCGGCGCGAAGCCCGCGCCGGGGTCCTGGTCGGCCAGGACGTGGATGATGGTGCGGCCGCCGAGCAGGCGGGTCGAGATCACCTGATAGGCCTTCTTGGCGTCGTCCAGCTCGGCCTTGTCGATGGTCTTCTTCCAGATGCGCCCTTCCAGCTGGGCGATCAGGTCGGCCGGGGCGCCTTCGCGCACGATGCGGCCGTCGCAGATGATGGCCATGGCCGGGCAGAGGTCGGAGACGTCCTCGACGATGTGGGTCGACAGGATCACCACGACGTTCTCGCCGATCTCGGCCAAGAGGTTGAGGAAGCGGTTGCGCTCTTCCGGGTCGAGGCCGGCGGTGGGTTCGTCGACGATGATCAGGCGGGGGTCGCCGATCAGGGCCTGGGCGATGCCGAAGCGCTGGCGCATGCCGCCCGAGAAGCCGGCGATGGCCTTGTTGCGGACGTTCCAGAGATTGACCTGGGCCAGCAGGCTCTCGACGGTGTCCTTGCGCTCCTTGCGGCCGGCGATGCCCTTCAGCACGGCCATGTGGTCGAGCATGTCGTAGGCGCTGACCCGCGGATAGACGCCGAAGTCCTGCGGCAGGTAGCCGAGCACGCGGCGCAGGGCTTCCGGATCCTTCAGCACGTCGATGTCGCCGAAGCGGATGTGGCCGGAGGTCGGCGCCTGCAGGGTGGCGATGGTCCGCATCAGGGTGGACTTGCCGGCGCCGTTGGGGCCCAGCAGGCCGTACATCCCGCGCGGGATGGTCAGGCTGACCTCGTCCAGGGCGCGCACGCCATTGCCATACACGTGCGTCAGGTTTTCGATGATCAGCATCGCTACTCGCGGCCCCCGGTCTTGTTAACGCCAACAGTCCCCAGGCCGACATGACAAGACGGCGCGAGCCTGGGCAAGTGAAAGAACGTTTAGGCGGTCGGGTTCCCGACGAATGTCGCGCCTTGCGCCGGGGTTCCGGTCGGGCGCGTTTGGGTCTAAGCAGGCGGCCATGACGACCTATGCCTTTCCCCCGCCCGTCCAGCCTTCGGTTCCGGTGGAAGGATCCGAAGCGGTCTTTCCCGTCCGCCGGATCCTGTGCGTGGGTCGAAACTACGCCGCGCACCGGGCCGAGATGGGCGGCGACGAGCGTGATCCGCCGTTCTTCTTCGCCAAGCCGGCCGACGCGATCGCGCCGCTGCTGAACGAGGTGCCCTATCCGCCGCGCACGGCCGACCTGCACCACGAGATCGAGCTGGTGGTGGCGCTGAAGTCGGGCGGCGCCGACATCGCCGTCGACGACGCCCTGGACCACGTGTTCGGCTACGCGGTGGGCGTTGACCTCACCCGTCGCGACCTGCAGGGCGCGGCCAAGGCCAAGGGCCACCCGTGGGAAGCGGGCAAGGCCTTCGATCTCTCCGCCCCGATCTCGGCCATTCGTCCCGTCGCCGACGCCACGCTGGACGGCGCCATCTGGCTGACGGTCAACGGCGTGCAGCGCCAGACCGGCCTGGTGTCCGACATGATCTGGAACATCCCCGAGATCATCGCCGAGGCCAGCAAGCTGTGGACCCTGGCGGCCGGCGACCTGATCTTCACCGGCACGCCGGAAGGCGTCGGCGCGGTGGTTCGGGGCGATACGATCGCCGGCGAGGTCGACGGCGTCGGCGCCCTGGCCTTCACCCTGGTCTAGCGGGAGCGCGCGGCCGTGACCCTGACGCTGTTCGGCTACTGGCGGGCGGCCGCGCCCTATCGCGTCCGCATCGGCCTCAATCTGAAGGGCCTGGCCTACGACCAGGCGCCGGTGAACCTGCTCAAGGGCGAGCAGCGCCAGGGCGCCTATCTCGACCTCAACCCGCAGGGCCTGACCCCGGCCCTCGCCATCGGCGACGGCGTGGTGCTGACCCAGAGCCTGGCCATCCTGGAATGGCTGGACGAGACCCATCCAGAGCCCGCCCTGCTGCCGGCCGATGCGCTGGGCCGCGCCCGGGTGCGGGCCATGGCCCAGGTCGTCGCCTGCGACATCCATCCGCTGAACAACGTGCGCGTCACCGGCGAGCTGGCCGCCCGCGGCCAGGACGAGGCCGCCCGCCGCGCCTGGATGGCCCGCTGGCTGGCCGAAGGCTTCACCGCCCTGGAGGCGGCGGTCGTCGCCCATGGCGGGACCTATGCCTACGGCGATACGCCGACCTTGGCCGACGCCTGCATCGTGCCCCAGGTCTACGGCGCGCGCCGTTTCGACATCGACCTTTCACCCTATCCGACCCTGGTGGCGGCCGCCGACCGCGCCGCCGACCATCCCGCCTTCGCCGCTGCTCACCCCAGCCTCCAGCCGGACGCCGCCGATGCTTGAAGATCTGAAAACCAACAACGCCAACTGGTCGAAGCGCAAGACGGAGATCGACTCCGAGTTCTTCAAGCGCCTGGAGAACCAGCAGAGCCCCGAGTACCTGTGGATCGGCTGCAGCGACAGCCGCGTGCCGGCCAACGAGATCGTGGGCCTGGATCCGGGCGAGCTGTTCGTCCACCGCAACGTCGCCAACCTGGCCCCGCCGCAGGACGCCAACTACCTGTCCGTGCTGCAGTTCGCGGTCGACGTGCTGAAGGTCAAGCACATCATGGTCGTGGGCCACTACGGCTGCGGCGGCGTGGCGGCGGCCATCGACGGCAAGCGCCGCGGCCTGGTCGATCACTGGCTGCACCCGATCCGCGAGGTCCACGCCGAGCACCGCTGCGAGCTCGACGCCATCCCCGAGGAGCGCGATCGCCTCAACCGCCTGTGCGAGCTGAACGTCATCCGTCAGGTGCGCAACGTCGCTTCGGACGTGTTCGTGCAGGACGCCTGGGCCCGCGGCCAGAGCCTGGCCGTGCACGGCTGGGTCTATTCGCTGGCCAACGGCCTGGTCACCGACCTGGACGTGGGCATCGCCAGCCAGGCCGACTACGAGCGCGTGCTGTCGGGCGCGGCGGAGTAGTTTCTCTACCCTCCCCCTTCCCCCTTCCCCCTTTGATGGGGAAGGGGGAGGGAAATGCGCCGCGCCGGATCGTCGCAGTTGGCGGATCGGCGTTCGGTGCTTACTTGTTCGTCACCATCCCCTGCCACGGTGGTTGCATGGACGCCTTTCTCCAGAGCCTGCACAGCCTCGTCGTCGAGCACCGCCTGCTGGTGTGCGTGATCCTGGCGGTCGTCACCCTGCTCGAAGCCCTGATGCTGGTCGGGGTGCTGATCCCGATCATGGCGGTGATGCTGACGGCCGGCGCGCTGATCGCCACCGGCTCGCTGCATCCGGTCGAGGTGATCATCTGGTGCAGCGTCGGCGCGGCCCTGGGCGACGCCATCTCCTACCTGATGGGCCGCCACATCGGCGCCCGCGCGGTGCGCCATCCGGTGCTGGCCAAGCACCGCCGCACCGTGGCGCGGGCTCGGCTCTACACCCGCCGCTACGGCGTGCTGGCCCTGGCCGTGGCGCGTTACCTCGGCCCGCTGCGCCCGTTCGTGCCGATGGCCGCCGGCATGACCCGCATGCGCGACTGGACCTTCCACGCCGCCAACACCGTCACCGCGCCGGTGTGGGTGATCACCGTCCTGGCCCCCGGCTATCTCGCCGCCCGCCACCTGGGCTACTGGAAGCCCGATCCGATGCTGCTGACCGCGGTGGTCGTCGGCGGCCTGCTGCTGGTCGCCACCGTGATGGTCCTGCGCCGCAAGCCGGCGGCCTCGAAGGCTTAGCCCGGCGCCCTGATGCGCACTCGGGCGCTGGCCGCCCGGCCCTGGTCGTCGACCACCCGCAGCCGATAGAAGCCCGCCGCCGCCGGTCGCCAGACCGGCTTGCCGCCGACCGGATCGTCGGCCAGGGGCTTGCCATCCACGTACCACGACAGGTTCTCGCCGCCGGCCGCCAGCACCAGGCCGCGCGAGCTCTTGCCCAGCCCCTCGACCTGTACCGTCGCCCCGTCGGGCGGGAAGATCAGACGCGGGCCTTCGTCGGCGACGGTCCGCAGCTGTTGCAAGGCGCCGGGCGCGGCCTTGGGGGCGATCGGACGCGGGGCGGTGGGCGGCGCGCCCACCAGATCGGCGACGTCGAACAGCGTGGGCAGGGCCGCGTCGCGCCCCGTGAGCCCGCCGCGCGCGCCGCCGTCGGCCCGACCGGTCCAGACGACGATGGCGTGGCCCCCGACGATCCCGGCCGCCACCGCATCGCGAAAGCCGTAGGAGGTGCCGGTCTTGAAGGCCATGGCCGGCCCGCCCCGGGTCAGGGCCGAGGGCGCGCGGCCGCGCGGGCCCGGCGCCTCGCGCAGGATGTCGAGCACCTGGTTCACCGCTTCCGCCCGGGCGATGCGGGTTCCGCCCTGGTGTTCGCGCGCCTTGGCTTCGTCGACCGTATAGGCCAGCGGCTTGACCACCCCGCCGTCGCCCAGGCCGGCATAGAGGGTGACGAGATCGCGCAGGGTGATGCCCGCGCCGCCCAGCGCCAGGGCCAGGCCGGCGGCCTTCACCTCGGCCTTGGGGCGCAGCAGCCGCACCCCGCCGGCCTCGATGCGAGCGGCGAAGGCCTCGGGGCCGATCTTCTCCAGCGTGGCGACGGCCGGCACGTTCAGCGAATAGGCCAGGGCCTCGCGGGCGGTGACCTTGCCATGGAACACTCGGTCAAAGTTTTCCGGCTGGTAGTCGGCGAAGCGGGTCTGGGCGTCGTCGATCTGGGTGTCGGGCGCCAGCATGCCGTCGTCGAAGGCGAAGGCGTAGACGAAGGGCTTCAGCGCCGAGCCGGGCGAGCGGGCGGCGCTGGTCATGTCCACCCAGCCGCCGGGCCGGTCGCGGCCGGCCGAGCCGACCAGGGCCCGCACCGCCCGGTCGCGGATCCGCACGACGATGATGGCGGCGGTGGCTTCCGGTCCCTGGCTGGCGGCGACGGCGGCGGCCAGGGGCTCCAGCCGCGCCTGCAGGTCCGGGTCGATGGTGGTCAGCACGCTGGACTGGCTGGCCGGCGCGGCGGCGGCCTGCTGGCCGGCCAGGTGCCAGGCCAGGGCCGGGAAGGCGCTGCGGCGGGGGATCGGCTCGCCCTCGGCCTCGACGGCGGCGATGGTGGTCAGGGCGCCGGCGCGGACCATCTTGTCCAGCACCGCGCGGCGGGCCTCGCGAGCCGCTTCGGGCCGCCGATCGGGGCGGCGGGCCTCGGGCGCCTGGGGCAAGGCGATCAGCAGCGCCTGCTCGCCGTCGGTCAGGCTGGAGGGCTCGTGCCCGAAATAGGAGAGGCTGGCCCCGCGCACGCCTTCCAGATTGCCGCCGTAGGGGGCCAGCGTCAGGTACAGCGCCAGGATCTCGTCCTTGGTCAGGCGGCTTTCCAGCTGCACGGCGCGGACCATCTCGATCAGCTTGGAGCCGAGATTGCGCGGTCGGGGCTCCAGCAGGCGGGCGGTCTGCATCGACAGGGTCGAGGCCCCGCTGCTGATCCGGCCATGCACGATCGCCGACCCGGTGGCGCGGACCATGGCGATGGGATCGACGCCCAGGTGCCAGCGGAAGCGGGCGTCCTCCACCGCGACCAGGCGCTTCAGGAACGTCGGGTCGGTGCGTTCCAGGTCGGCCCGCACTCGCCAGCGGCCGTCTTCCACCGGCAGGGCGCGCAGCCACGCCCCGCGCTCGCCCAGCACCACGGGCGAGGAGCGCTTGGCGCGGCTCATGTCCGGGGGAAAGGCGGCGCTGAGCGCGAACACCCCGACCTGGGCGGCGAGGAAGCCGCTGAGCAGGCGGGTGATCAACGGAACCTTCCCTTCCCCCGGCGCGGGGGAAGGGAGGCGTTCAGGCGTCACTGCCCGGCCGCGATGATCGTGCGGCCGGCGTCCGACCGGGCGGCGATGCTCGGACGGTACATGTCCTTGGCCACCGCGCCGGGCAGGAAGAATTCGCCCGGCGTCACGGCCCGCGCGATGTAGGCCATGGCGAAGGGCTTGTTGCCCTCCAGGTCGAGCGCGGCGATGTAGCGGTCGTCGCGGCTTTCCTGGGCGTCCGGCGTCGACAGCTCGCCCAGGAACCGGAACGGTCCGTTCTGGGCGTCGTCGGCGCCAAGCGGGGCCTCGATCTCGAAGCCGGCCGGCAGGGCGTCGTCGACCACCAGGGCGGTCGAGCGGGCCTGCATCGACCGGCCCTGGATCAGCACGATCACCCGTTCGCCCTGGCGGATGGCCGAGGGATCGACCGCGCCGCCGCTCATCGTGAACAGGCGCTTGCTGACCGACAGGCCGTTGCTTTCGGCGACCGGGGCCGCGATCGGCGTGCCGCGCACGCTGACCGTCCGCCACAGCGCGCCCTTGCCCTTGTTGGTGAAGCGGGCGTCGGCCAGCTTGCCCACGGCCCAGCGCGGCGCGCCGCCGGCGGCCGGCAGGGCGACGACGTTCTGGGCGTCGATGTTGATCGGGCCGGCGGCCTTCATCAGCTGGTGGGCGGCGTAGAGCAGCTGGGCCTGTTCCTGGGTGTTCAGGGCGTCGGGATCCTTGACCACGTTCTCCAGGCGACCCTGCAGCCGGGCGGCGACGTCGGCCTGGCCGGCCTGCACCGCCAGCGCCGTGACGGCGGCCACGTCGCGCAGCGGGCTCTGGTACCAGTCGTACTCGTCACGCCAGTTCAGCGAGTTCACCGCCTGGCGCATGGCCGAGCGGGCCCGGGCCTGGTCGCCCATCAAAGCCAGGCCCGCGGCGACCTGGGCCTTGGCGATCGGCTGGTCCTCGTCCTTCATCTGCACGTCGTGCCACCAGCGCAGGCGGGCCAGGTCCCCGCGCCCGGCCTTGGCCAGGACGTAGAGGGCGTAGGCGCTGGCCCGGCGGCGCATGCGCTGGGTGGCCTTGCGGCTTTCGTCCTCGTTGCGGCCCCACCAGGACGGATACTCCATCCGGTAGGACACCGAGGCCCAGCCGTCGGGACGGCTGACCTGGCGCATGGCGTTCAGGGCCTTGTCCAGCGCTTCGTCGGGCACCGCCACGCCCTGGGCCTTGGCCTCCAGCAGGAAGTCGGTGGCGTAGGCGCCCAGCCAGGGGTCGGCCTCGCCGTCGCCCACTCGCCAAAGGCCGAAGGCGCCGTCGAGGGTCTGGCGATCCAGCAGTCGGCCCACCGCCCCGGCCAGGGCCGCCGGCGTGCGCTTGAGCTTGGGATCGGTCGAGACGCTCTGGGCGTAGAGCAGCGGATAGGCCGCCGACACCACCTGCTCGGTGCAGCCGTACGGGTAGCGCTGCAGAGCGACCGCGATCGCCGATGGGTCGAAGCCCTTGAACGGCGAGTAGCTGACCTGCAGCGTCACGTCGCCAGCGGCCAGGCCCGACAGCAGCTGGTAGTTGGGCGTGTAGGTCGCGCCGGGCGCCTGCAGCTCGGTGGTGGTGCGCACCACGTCGCCCCAGCCCAGGCGGGTCTGGATCGGATAGTCCTTGGCCGTCGAGAAGCCTGGACCGCTGACCTTGAAGCCGATCTTGCCGACGCCGGTGACGTCGGGCGCCAGGAAGGGGATCTTCTCGGCGACGCGCTGGCCCAGGATCAGGGTGATCACCTTCTTGAAGGCGACCTTCAATCCCCCGGAGGCGTTTGCCTCGGCGGTGTAGGCGCCGGGCTTGCCCTCGACATTGTGCAGTTCCAGCGTCGCGGTCGGCTTGTCGCCGGGCGACAGGAAGCGCGGCAGGTTGAGGTCGGCCACCACCGGCTGGCGCACGGTCATGGCCTTGGAGCCCGAGCCGACGGCGTTGTCGGTCCAGGCCACGGCCATGATCCGCAGCTCGCCGTTGAAGTCGGCGGCCGGCAGCTTGATCGTCGCCTTGCCGTCGAGGCCGGTCTCGACCACGCCCGACCACAGGGCCACGGTCTTGATCGGCGTGACCGTCAGGCCCTCGCCGCCCAGCTCGTCGCCGCCGAAGTTGACGTTGGCCGGCGCGCCCATGTTCGGGTCGAGCAGGCGGCCGTAGTCGTCGCGGTAGTCGAGCGTCAAGGCGCGCTTGCCGAAGTACCACTTCACCGGGTCGGGGCTTTCCTGGCGGGTCAGGCGCAGCACGCCTTCATCCACCGCCGCCACCGTGACGCGGGCCTTCTGGCCAAAGCCCAGGCCCTGCACCTTCAGCGGGATTTCCACCGGCGCCTTGGAGTCGAGCTTCGGCGGGGTGCCGATGTCGACCGTCAGCTTGCGGCCCTTGGGCTCCAGCGGCACGTAGACCAGGCCCAGCGCCCGCTTGGGCTTGGGCGAGGCGACCGGATCGCGCGGCTGGATGACGGTGACCATCACATAGGCTCCGCCGCCCCAGGCGGCGCTGGTCTTCAGCTTCACGGTCGCGCCGTTCTCGCCGACCGACAGGGTCTTGAAGTCGATCAGGCGATCGGTGGCCACCGCCACCTGGGCCTGGCCGGCATAGGGCGCCTTCAGCGTGATCTCGACGGTGTCGCCCTGGGCATAGGCGCGGGTTCCGGCCGAGACGCGGACGAAGTCGGGGGCCTCGGCGTCCTTGGCGGGCGAGCCCCAGCCCGACGAGAAGCGGGCCACGGTCTTGGTTCCTTCGGGGCCCTCGATCACCAGGCGGTAGTCGCCCCAGCCCAGGCGGCGGTTGATCCGCGCGCTGGCGGTCGGCGACATGTTGAGAGCGCCCTTGGCCACGACGGCGTCGCGGCTGGTGCGCCGCCACTGCCAGCGGCCGTCCTGCTGGAACCAGTCGTAGTTCCAGTTCTCGCTGATCAGGGTGTAGCTGGCGGTGGTCGAGATCTTCTTGCCGGCGGCGTCGACGGCGATGACCTCCAGGCTCACCGGCGGATCATCGCGACCCGAGCCGTCGCCCTGCTCGACCTTGACCCCGTAATAGATCGGCTTGCCGCGGACCTTGAGTTCCAGCCCCTCGCGGACCGGACGGCCGCCGGGCTCGAACACCGAGGCGGTGACCGCCGCCACCAGGGGCTGGCCGGTGTCGCCGACGTCGCTGGTGCCCAGATTGAGGACCGCGCGGCCCTCGCCGTCGGTGACGGTCGTGCCCAGCTCGATCAGCTTTTCGTCGAAGGGCTCCTTGGCGTCGCCCCACTCGAAGCCCTTGTATTGCGGGAAGGGGTCGGTATCCCGGCGCAGGCGGGCCTCGCCCTGCGTCTGCAGGCCCGAGCCCGGCGCGCCGTAGAGGAAGCGGGCGTTGACCGCGATCTGGCGGGTCTCGCCGATGCGGATCGGCGTGCTTTCCTGGCCGGTGGCGGTGACCGCCAGCCGCTGGGGCGCGAAGTCCTCGACGCTGAAGCTCAGCGAACCGGACGAGGCCTCGATGCCCTCGATGTGCAGCTCGGCGGTCCAGCGGCCGCGCGGGGCGCTGCGGGGCAGGGCGATGTCGATGGGCACCGCGCCGGCGTTGGCCTGGCCGAACCACCAGCGCTTGAACTCCACGCCCGAGGGGCGTTTCACGAGGATGTAGCCCTTGCGGTCGTTGACCGCCTTGGCCATGCGGTCGCGGATCATCGCCGTCAGGTGCACGGTCTCGCCGGGGCGATAGATGCCGCGGTCGGCATAGAGCCAGCCGTCGATGTCGCTGCCGACGGCGCGGCCGCCTTCGCTTTCGGTGCGGCCGCCGACGCCCTGCTTGGACAGGTCGACCGGCGAGCGGTCGAGGTCGAGCACCGACAGGTCGCCCTCGACGCCATAGGCCATGACCATCTTGGCGCGCTCGCCGCCCTCGCCCTTCAGCAGCGGGCGGGGGAAGCGCACGCGGCCGTCGGCGTCGCTCTTGACCTCGGCAAGCGGCTCGCCGTCGCGGGCGACCAGGGCCACGCGTACGCCCGAGACGGTCTTGGCGGTCTTCAGCGAGCGGACCACGACGTCCAGCGCTTCGGAACCGTCATAGGCGATCAGCGCCATGTCGGTGAACACGATCCAGCGGCGGGCCTGGGCCGGCGGGGTGTCGCCCTCGCCGTCGGGGTCGCGGCCGCCCGAGGCGTCGCGCGCCTTGATCAGGTAGGCGCCGGGCTTCATCTCCTTGAGCACCGCGCCCAGCGGGAAGACCGTGGTGGCCTTGGCGCCGGCCGCGCCGTCCACCGAGACCTCGCCCTTCCAGATGCGGCGGCCCTCATCGCCGGCGCTGTCCTCGCCATAGTCGCCGGCCCAGTCGCCCTCGCCGGTGGGATCGGGAGCGCTGATCGACTTGCGCACCAGGTTGCGGTCGGACACCCGCCAGACTTCGACGGCCAGTTTCTGGACGTTCATGGTCTCGATGGCCACGCCGTCGGATTCCTCGCGCGGCAGGATCACCCCGTCGCCGGCGAAGCCGACATAGGGCGGCTTCTCGCCGAACGTGAAGTCGACGTCGGCGTTGGCCGAGAGGGTCTCGCTGCCCTTGGCGGGCAGGCCCTTCAGAAGGGTGATGCGGCGGTCGGTGAAGCCGACGCCGCCGATGCACAGCTCGTCGCCCTTGACCCGCACGGCCGGGGTGCGGCCGAGGTCGGGCGAGACCATGACGAAGTCGGCATAGGCCTTGGACGGGTCCAGATCGCGGCTCATCTGGATACAGGCCATGGCCTCGCCGCCGGAGCTGTCGATGCGGGTGCGCCAGACGGCGAAGCCCTCGGGCTTGGGGACGCCGCGTCGGCGGGCATTGGCGTCGCGCGGCTTGCCGAACAGCGACCAGGCCTCGCCCTTGACGACGCCGCCGCTGGCCGAGGCCTTGCCTGCGCCGCCGCCGAACCAGCCGAGGTCGGCGGTCTTGGCGGCCACGAAGCCGCCGCCGAAGCCGACGACCAAGGCGCCCGCCGCGATCGCCACGGCGGGGGTCTTCAGCTGGGACTTGATCCGGGTCCAGACGGAGGTTTTGGCCGCGCCGTCGCCTTGCGGCGTCTCGTCCGTCGACATCCGTCGTCTCTCCCAGATCCGAGGTGATTTGGGGGACTTGAACCTAAGCGCGAGCGGGGGTCAACGGCGTCGCGATAATGGTTCTCAAGGCTTCGCTCGAAGGAACCGGTTACCGCTCCGGATCACGCCTCGAAGGCGACCTGGGCGGTGGTCAGGTCGTAGGTCGCCGGCACGATCTTCAGGCGTCCCTGGGCGATGCGCTCGGCCAGGATGCCGTCGGCGACCTTGAGGCGCGAGGCGATGTTGCGGGCGTTGCGACGGGCGGCCGCGTCGTGCAGGTCGGCGGCCTTCTCGCCCTGGGCGTCGAACACCGCCGGCAGGATCGGCGCCAGCATGGCCTCGAACACGCCGGTGGGACGGCTCTTGCGGGTGGCCGCGTCGACCGCCGCGCCGACCACGCCGCACTTGGTGTGGCCCAGCACCACGACCAGCGAGGCGCCCAGGGTGTCGACGGCGTAGACGATGGCGCCGAGGGCCTCGGGGCCGACGGTCGGGCCGGCCGCGCGCAGCACGAAGAGGTCGCCCAGATTGCAGTTGAACAGCAGTTCGGGCGCCACGCGGCTGTCGCTGCAGGCGACGACCACGGCGAAGGGCCGCTCGGCCGCGGCCAACTCGCCGATGCGGGCGGCCGACGGTGAGACCAGGCTGGCGCCGCCGCGGGCGAAGGCGGCATTGCCCTGCTTGAGCCGGCCCAGGGCCTCGTCGGGGCTGATGCTCGGGACGGGCTTGGCCGGCTGCACCTGCACGCCCGAGACGGCGGTCGGGGCTTCCGGTTCGGCGCCCTCCAGCGGCTTGACCGTCTTAAGCGCCTTGTCGAGGGCCGCCTTGTCGCCGGGCTGGGTGGACAGGGCCTTGGCGGTGCGGCGCGCCTTGCGCTTCCACACCGGCGGGGTCTTGGTCTCCTGGTAGCCTTCGGCATGGGCCAGCACGGGGGTTGCGAGGCCGGCGGCCAGGCCGCCCAGCAGGATGCGTCGAGAAACCATGGTCGCCCCCGGAAACGATGAAACCGCCGCGACCCTAGGGGTTGGGAGTTAACCGGAGGCCAAGCCCGGTTCAGAGCGGCAATTCGACGCGTTTGACCACGGTGCGCATGGCGATCGACGAGCTGACCCGCACCACGCCGGGGATCCGCGTCAGTTCCTGGCTGTGCACCCGCTCCAGGTCGTCGACGTCGGCCACCACCAGCCGCAGCAGGTAGTCCGAGCCGCCGGTCATCAGGTAGCACTCGGCCACCTCGCGCACATTGGCCACCGCCTTCTCGAAGGCGGTCAGCGCGGCCTCGGCCTGGGACGACAGGGTGACGGTGACGAAGACGCTGAGCGGCAGGCCCACCGCGCGCTCGTCGATCACCGCGGCGTAGCGGCCGATGACGCCCGCGTCCTCCAGGGCCCGCACCCGGCGCAGGCAGGCCGACTCCGACAGATTGGCCGCCTTGGCCATGTCGACATAGCTGGCCCGGCCCTCGCGCTGGAGCAGGCGGAGGATCTTTCGGTCGAACACATCAAGCGTGACCGGGGATTTCTTCACGGAATAGCTCCGTTTGCGCAGGATTCCTGCATACCACGTTCTTTGAAGGACGAAAGAACCAAGAAACATGCGAACGTAGAGGCGTACACCAGCGTTAAAGCTAAAAAGCGAGGAAACATCATGCGCGTTGGCGTCCCCTCCGAGATCAAACCGGGCGAGCACCGGGTCGGCCTGACCCCTACCGCCGTCCGCGAATATGTCGCCCACGGCCATCAGGTGCTGGTGCAGCAGGGCGCGGGCCTGGGCGCCGGCTATGCCGACGAGGCCTATGTGAAGGCCGGCGCGAGCATCGCTCCGGACGCCGACGCGGTGTTCGCCGGCGCCGAGATGATCGTGAAGGTCAAGGAACCGCAGAAGGTCGAGTGGGAGCGCCTGACCGAGCGCCACATCCTCTTCACCTACCTGCACCTGGCGCCCGATCCGGCCCAGACCGAAGGCCTGCTGAAGAGCGGCTGCGCGGCCATCGCCTACGAGACCGTCACGGACGCCAAGGGCGGCCTGCCGCTGCTGGCCCCGATGTCGGAAGTGGCCGGCCGCATCGCGGTGTTCTCGGCGGCCGAGACCCTGCTCAAGCACAACGGCGGCATGGGCCTCTTGCTCTGCGGCGTGCCCGGCGTGCCGCCGGCCCGCGTGGCGGTGCTGGGCGGCGGCGTGGTCGGCTCCAACGCCGCCCGCATGGCCGCGGGCCTGGGCGCCGAGGTCGTGGTGCTGGAACGCTCGATCCCGCGCATGCGCGAGCTGGACGACCTGTACCAGGGCCGCATCCTGACCCGCTATTCGACCCTGGACGCGGTGGAAGAGGAGATTCTCAAGGCCGACGTCGTCATCGGCGCGGTGCTGACGGCCGGCGCCGCCGCCCCGAAGCTGGTGCGCCGCGAGCACCTGTCGCGCATGAAGCCGGGTTCGGTGCTGGTCGACGTGTCGATCGACCAGGGCGGCTGCTTCGAGACCAGCCATCCGACCACCCACGCCGAGCCGACCTACACGGTCGACGGCGTCGTCCACTACTGCGTGGCCAACATGCCGGGCGCGGCCCCGCGCACCTCGTCCGACGCCCTGGGCAACGCCACCCTGCCGTTCGGCCTGGCCCTGGCCGACAAGGGTCTCGACGCCCTGGAGGACAACGTCCACCTGGCGCGCGGCCTCAACGTGCTGGGCGGCAAGCTGACCCACCCGGCCGTGGCCCAGGCCCTGGTCAAGGACTTCGTCGACCCGTTCGGCGTCTGGGGCGGCTCGAAGCTGTAACGACCCAACCTCCATCATCCCGGAAGCCGCTTGTGCGGCTTCCGGGATGATGACGACGATCGTGGGGCTACAGCCCCGCCATCTCCTCGATCACCTTCAGCGCCGCTTCGCGCGGATCGTTGGCGGCGGTGATCGGGCGGCCGCAGACCAGGTGGCTGGCTCCGGCCTTCAGGGCGTCGGCCGGGGTCGCGGCGCGGGCCTGGTCGTTCTTGGCCGCCCAGAACGGGCGCACGCCCGGCGTCACCACCAGGAAGTCCGGACCGCCGATCTCGCGGGCCAGCGCCGCCTCGTGCGGCGAGGAGACGATGCCGTCGACGCCGCATTCGATGGCCTGGCGGATGCGCCGCTCGACCAGGGCGCGGGCGCTGAAGGCGTAGCCCATCTCGATCAAATCAGCGTCGGTCAGGCTGGTCAGCACGGTGACGGCCAGGATCTTCAGGTCCGAGCCGGCCTTGGCCTTCACCGCCGCCTGCATCACCTGGGGCTCGGCGTGGACGGTCAGCAGGTCGCAGCCGGCTCCGGCCAGCACCCGGGCCGAGCGCTCCACCGTGGCGCCGATGTCGTGCAGTTTCCAATCGAGGAACACCTGCTTGCCGGCCCTCTTCAGGTCGCCGGCGAAGGCCATGCCGTCGGTCGCCAGGAGCTCCAGGCCGATCTTGTAGAACGAGGCGGCGTCGTCGATGCGCTCGACCATTTTCCGGGCGTCGGCGACCGTCGGCAGGTCCAGCGGGATGATCAGGCGCGGATCGGCGGTCATGGGCGGAGCTCCGGGTGTTGGCGCGCGAGGCCGCATCGCTCTAGAGAGAGCGACGTTTCCCGCACGGTCATGAAGGTTGAGGACGTCGAATGAGCCAGGCCGAACTCGCCGTCAACTTCTTCGTCGCGCTGTTCGCCCTGATCGACCCGATCGGCAACGTGCCGCTGTTCGCCGCCGCCACCCTGGGCGCGGCCTCGGCCGGCCGGCGGATGGTGGCCGTCTATATCGGCCTGTTCGTCGTGGCCTTCCTGGTCTTCTTCTACTTCACGGGCGTGGCCCTGCTGGAGTTCTTCGGCATCTCGATGCCGGCCTTCCGCATCGCCGGCGGCATCATCCTGTTCATTCTCGGCCTGGACATGGTGCGCGACGACTTCACCACCATGTTCGCCGACGCGGCCGAGGGCGAGGGTGAGCCGCTGTCGGCGCGGGTCTACGCCAAGAAGCGGTTCGAGCGGCTGATCGTGCCGTTCGCCATGCCGCTGCTGATCGGGCCGGGGGCGATCTCGACCGTGATCATCTACGCCAGCGAGGCCAAGCACCTCGGTTTGGCCGGCATGGCGCTGGGCGTCGGCGTCATCGCGGCGGTGTCGGTGGTGCTGGTCGCCACCTTCTGGGCCGCGCCGGTGATCAGCAAGGTGCTGGGCCGCATCGGCATGAGCATCGTCGTGCGGGTGCTTGGCCTGATCCTCTGCGCGCTCGCGGTGCAGTTCGTGCTGATCGGCGTGGGCGACGCCACGCGCGGCCTGATCCGGGCCGACGCCAAGGCGCCGTACACGGCGGAGAAGTAGGTTTCAGGTACGGGGGCGGACTTGGTTTTCTGGTGGACGGGGCGAGGCTTCTTTTCGCTGCTTTTCCTGATCGGCGTGTTCGGCGTCTTTGGCGCGATCGTCAGCTTCACGGTCGGCGATGTGGCGTTCTCGACCGCGCCGTGGCTGTGGGGCGTGGGCTGGGTGCTAGCGGCGATCGCCAATTGGGTCGGCGGTTCGCGTATCAACCGCCGGGCGCTGAACCCGTTCCGGGGCGACCTGCGCTACCGGCTTTTCTACCGGGCGAGGAACAAGTTCCTGTCCCTTCCGATGGAGGTCTGGTCGATCCCGGCCCTGGTCCTGGGCATCGCCCTCTTCGTCCTGGGCCTGTTCTAGACCTTCCGGAATTTCCCGCCCTGGCTGGCGATCAGGGCCAGGGCCCATTCGTCGGGGATGATCTTGGCCAGCACGGCGATGGCCTTGTTGGGCGCGCCGGTGACGCAGACCGGGCGGTTGGCCTCGGCGGCCTCGTAGCCGGCGGCGGCGACCTCGTCGGCGCCCAGCCACATCCAGGCCGGCAGGCTCTGGCTGACCTGGGCGCGGGTGCCGTTGACGTCGTGGAATTCCGACAGCGTGAAGCCGGGGCACAGGGCGCTGGCGTGCACGCCGTTGGCCAGGTTCTCCAGGTGCAGGCTCTGGGAGAACTTCACCAGGAAGCTCTTGGTCGCCGCATAGAGGGTGTGGCCGGCCGAACCGGGCGCCAGGCCCGCCAGCGAGGCGACGTTGACGATGCGTCCGAAGCGGCGCTCGACCATGCCCGGCAGCACCTTGTGGGTCATTTCGCAGACCGAGGTCAGCATCACCTGCAGGAAGGCCGACTGGTCGGCCCAGCTGGTCTTGTCGAAGGTTCCGGGCAGGCCGTAGCCGGCGTTGTTCACGAGGGCGTCGATGTCGCGGCCCTCGGCGGCGATCGCCGCCAGCACCGTATCCACGCCGCCCGGATCGGCCAGGTCGGCGGAGATCGCATAGGCCTCGACCCCGAAGCGCATCCGGATCTCGGCCGCCAGGGCCTCGAGCCGGTCCAGCCGGCGGGCGGTCAGGGCCACGTCGTAGCCGTGGCTGGCGTAGATACGGGCGAAGGCGGCCCCGATGCCGGCGGAGGCGCCGGTGATCAGGGCGAGGCGGCGGGCCATGGAGTCGAAGGTCCTGCAAGCAAAGCGTCACAGGAGTCGAGCACGCCCGCCGATCCGGTTCAAGCGGGGCGGAGGAACGACCTGGGGGGGGCGGGGTCGGTCGTTCCTCCGCGAAGGCGCGCCCTCGGGGGAGGGGTAGGGCGCGCCCGATGCCTGAAGTCTTAGGCCGCGTCGCTCAGCGCCGGTTGGGCGCCGCGGGTCCAGCGGACGGCGGCCTCGGCCACGCGCACGCCCAGCAGGCGGGCGGTCTCGCGGTCGCCGGCCGGCGGGGTGATCTCCGGCGAGGCGTTGTCCGACTGGGCGGCGACGCCGACGAACGAACCCACGCGGTTGATCGTCTCCGGACCGCGCTCGGCGGCGGTGACGGCCGGCGGAGGGACGCCCAGGTTGATCCAGTTCATGCCGTGCTGGGCGGCCAGGATCGTCAGGCTGGCCAGGGCGTGGCCCTTGTCGCCGGCGAAGCTGTGCGAGTTGGTGAAGCCCGCGGCCAGCTTGTCCTTCCAGGCGCCGGTGAAGAAGGCGGCCGAGGAGGCGTCGGCGAAGACTTTGAACACGCCCGAGACGTCGCCCATGTAGGTCGGCGCGCCGAACACGACGGCGTCGGCCTCGGTGATGGCGTCGAGGATCGGCTTGAAGTCCTGGCTGGCGCTTTCGATCGGCAGGACGACCGGGGTCTGGCCGGCGTCGCGGACGCCCTGGGCGACCTTGTCGGCGAGGACGGCGGTGTGGCCGTAGCCCGAGTGATAGACGATGGCGACCTTGGTGGTCATGGCGGTGGTCCCCTCAAGGAGAATGATGTTGTCCGAACAGGAACTGTATCGGTAGCGATTACGTAATAGCGCCCGCGGCCGGCGCCAGGGGATCAGCAACAATTTCAGGTGCAGTTTTTCTGCGGGAGGCTTTCAGGTGCGCTCAGGTGGCGGGGCGGCGCTTCCAAAGAATCCGTCCTTCCCCGCGAAGGCGGGGATCCATGCGGGCTTTCAGGAGGAGGCGCGGCCGCGGATCGTCCGCGGTCTCGGCTTGGATCCCCGCCTACGCGGGGATGCTCGGTAGCAAAGATTGGCCCGAAAAGGCCTCAGGCGCTCTTCAGGACGGCCTCGCGCTCGGCCGGGTCGGCCAGCAGGTCGGCCACCGAGATGCGCGACAGGCGCTCGGCGGCGGCGGCGTCGGCGGCGATCAGGGCCGCGCGGACGGCGTCGGGAATGCGGGCCCCGACCGGGCAGCCCTTCACGCCGGGAGGCGCGGTGCCGAGGTTGGCGCAGCCGTGGACGGCCCGCAGCACGGTGTCGAGGGTGATGTCCTGGGCCGGCTTCAGCAGCCAGGCGCCGCCGTTGGCGCCGGCGCGCGCGCCGATCAGCCCCGCCTTGCCGAGCATGGCGGTGACGCGCCGCACCACCACCGGATTGGTGGGGACGGAGGCCGCGAGTTCGGCGCTGGCCACGGCGCGGTCGGGGCTGAAAGCCTCCTTGTGCGCCAGATAGGCCAGGGCGTGAGCGGCGACGGGGAACTTCTGACTGTCGGACATGATCTTCTGTTAAGTCCGGAACGTAAGGGGGGAACGCAAGCGTTGAAACAAAAACCGTAAAGGCGCGCGGCCAAGGTCGCGATTGAACCCGGATCGGATTGGGTGTATCGCGCGCCGCTTGATCGATATGGGGCTTCGCGCGAGATTTTCGAGGGCGCGGTCCCGGAGGGATTGAATGGCTTCCGAAGCCTCCGGCGTTTCGAACACTGAGAACGCCTCTGTCGCGGCGTGCGACATTCCCCAGCAAGCGGGTTCAAATGGTCACGGTCCCAAGGGCCATGGCACGTTCGCGCTCGCCCTGGGCTCCGTCGGCGTCGTGTTCGGCGACATCGGCACCAGCCCGCTCTACGCCTTCAAGGAGGCGCTGCACACGGCGGCCGCTGACGGCGTGACCCGGGCGGAGATCCTCGGCGTGGTGTCGCTGGCCCTGTGGGCGCTGATCCTGGTCGTGACGATCAAGTACGTGCTGTTCATCATGCGCGCCGACAACAAGGGCGAAGGCGGCGTGCTGTCGCTGATGGCCCTGGCCCAGCGCGCCATGGGCCGTCGCACGGCCCTGGTGTTCGGCCTGGGCGTGATCGGGGCGGCGCTGTTCTACGGCGACGCGGTGATCACCCCCGCCATGTCGGTGCTGTCGGCGGTCGAGGGCCTGCGGACCATTCCCGCGCTCGAGCGCGGCATCACCACCGAGGTGGTGCTGCTGATCGCCACGGTGATGCTGCTGGGGCTGTTCTTCATCCAGAGCCGGGGCACGGCCAAGGTCGGCCAGCTGTTCGGACCGGTCTGCGCCCTGTGGTTCACCGTCATGGCGGTGCTGGGCGTCTACAACCTGCTGGCCCATCCCGGCGTGTTCCGCTCGATCAACCCCTACTACGCCGTCCATTTCCTGCAGCATCACGGCATGGCCGGCTTCATCGTGCTGGGCGCGGTGTTCCTGACCGTGACCGGGGCCGAGGCCCTGACCGCCGACATGGGCCACTTCGGCCGCTGGCCGATCCAGGCCGCCTGGCTGTTCTTCGTGCTGCCCTGCCTGGCGCTGAACTATCTGGGCCAGGGCGCCCTGGCGCTGAACACCCTGGTCGCCGCCGAGCAGTCGGGCACGCCGTTCCAGGAGCTCAACTGGTTCTTCGAGATGGCGCCCGACGTGCTGCGCCTGCCGCTGGTGATCCTGGCCGGGGCCGCCACCGTCATCGCCAGCCAGGCGGTGATCACCGGCGCCTTCTCGCTGACCCAGCAGGCCATCCAGCTGGGCCTTCTGCCGCGCATGGACGTGCGCCGCACCTCCGAGACCCAGTCGGGCCAGATCTTCGTGCCGCAGCTCAACACCATGCTGCTGCTGGGCGTGCTGGCGGTGATGTTCACCTTCAAGACCTCGTCGGCCATGGCCCACGCCTACGGCCTGGCGGTGACCGGCACGATGGTCGTCACGACCGCCATGGCCTTCATCGTCATGCGTCAGCTGTGGAAGTGGCAGCTGCCGGCGGCCCTGGCCTTCCTGCTGCCGTTCATGACGCTCGACCTGGTGTTCCTCAGCGCCAACGCCCTGCGCTTCTTCACCGGCGGCTGGCTGCCGGTGCTGATCGGCGCGGCCCTGTTCACCGTCATGGCCACATGGGTGCGCGGCAGCCAGATCCTCAGCGAGAAGACCCGGCGCGACAGCGTGCCCTTGGCCGACCTGATGGAGATCCTGCGGGCCCGCGCACCTCACCGCGCTCCCGGCACGGCGATTTTCCTGACCTCCGACCCGGACATGACCCCGGTCGCCCTGATGCACAATCTCAAGCACAACAAGGTGCTGCACGAGCGCAACGTGGTGCTGACCGTGCGCACGGCCGAGACGCCGCGCGTGCCCGAGGAGGATCGGATCAAGACCTTCAAGGTCAACGACGACTTCAAGAAGGTCGAGATCTACTACGGCTTCATGGAAAGCCCGAACGTGCCCAAGGCGCTGGCGCTGCTGCGAAAGCAGCAGGGGCTGAAGTTCGACATCATGGCCACCAGCTTCTTCCTGGGCCGTCGCTCGATCGTGCCGTCGGCCAATTCGGGCATGCCGCTCTGGCAGGACCGGCTGTACATCTTCCTGATGAAGAACGCGGCCAACCCCACCGACTTCTTCAAGATCCCGCCTGGCCGCGTCGTCGAGCTCGGCGCCCAGGTAACCGTGTAAGGCTGACCGCGTAGATGGATATTCTCGGCGTCATCGGCGACGTGCTCTGGATCCTGGCCCTGTCGATCATGGCCGGGGCCTCGCGCATGGCCTGGAGCAAGATTCCCAAGGGCGAGGCCACCCCGGTGGCCTGGTCGCCCAAGGGCGACACCCTGCTGCGCCTGCCGCGGGGGCCGGCCCTGGTGCTGCTGCCGGCCGGCGCCTTCGCCATCAGCCTCTACCTGCTGGTCGAGAGCCGTCAGGCCGACGAACTGACGATGTCGATCATCATGCTGGGCCTGCGCGCCACCCTGGCGGCGATCTTCGCGGTCATCCACCTGACCCAGGTGCGGCGGGCGCTGAACCAGCTGGCCCAGGAGAGCAAGATCCGGCTGTGAGGGTCTTCAGGCGTTAGTCGGACCGTCGGTCCCTCTGGACGCGCCGCGCCGTCGGGGTGAACGTCGGGCAACCTCAAGTGGATCGATCGATGCGCTTCGCCCTCGCCCTTGCCGTACTCGCCCTGCCTGGTCTTGCTTTGGCTCAGGCCGTCCTGCCCTCGACGCCCGCGGGCGAGGCGGCCAAGGCCTATCTGGAGGCGCTGAACGCTCGCGACCAGGCCACCGCGGCGGCGTTCATCAAAGATCGTTTCCCCACATCGCCGATCGACGGCGACGGCTTCGTGGGCTTCGGGCGCCAGGTCGGCGGCTTCGACCTTGTGCGTGTCGAGACAGCGACGCCGACCACCCTGACGGCCCTGGTGCGCGAACGCTATAGCGAGGGCTACGCCCGGCTCGAGATCCAGACCGACCCGGCCGCGCCCGGCCAGGTCAAGAGGCTGGACGCGCGGGTCATGCCGCGCCCCGCGGAAATTCCCGCTGATCCGCGTCTCGACGACGCCGCCCTGGCCAAAGCCGTGGCCGACAAGCTGGCCCTGATGGGCGAGGACTATTCGGGCGTGGTGCTGATAGCCCGTAGGGGCAAGCCCTTCGCTGTCTTCGCCCAGGGCTTGGCCGACCGCGAGCGCAAGATCCCGATCACCCAGGCGACAAGGTTCCGCGTCGGCTCGATGAACAAGATGCACACCGCCGTCGCGGTGATGCAGCTGGCTGAGGCGGGCAAGCTGGACCTCCAGGCGCCGCTGGCCGCCTATCTGAAGGACTATCCGAACGTCGATTGGGCGCGGAAGGTCACGCTGCACCAGCTGCTGACCCATACCGGAGGCGCGGGCGACTTCTTCGGCCCCGAGTACGACAAGAACCGCGACACCCTGCGCACGCTGCAGGACTACGTCGTCCTCTATGGCGCGCGGTCCCCGACCTTCGAGCCGGGCGCCAAGTGGGACTACGCCAACTACGGCTACATCCTGCTGGGCCGGGTGATCGAGGTCGTCTCCGGCCAGAGCTACTACGAGTATGTGGCCGACCATATCTTCAAGCCGGCGGGCATGACTGGCAGTGGTTTCGAGCCTGAGGCGACAGCCGTGCCGGATCGCGCCGTGGCCTACGAGCATGTCGGTGGCGCCTACAAGCCGGCCGGCGGTCTGCCGTGGCGCGGGACCTCGGCGGGCGGCGGCTATTCGACGGCCGAGGACTTCCTGAAGTTCTCGGCGGCGCTTTATGACGGCCGCCTGCTGGACAAAGCCCATCTCAAGCTGATGACCAGCCCCCAGGCCGAGGACGGCCGTGGGGGCAAGTACGGCTATGGCCTCTTCATCCGAACCGCCGAGCCGCCGATGGTTGCTCACGGCGGCGGCGCGGCGGGGATGAATGACGACTTGCGGATTCTAGACGGAGGCGAAGGCGTGATCGTCACGCTCAGCAACCTCGCCCCGCCGTTCCTGGCCGGGCGCATCAGTCAGTTCGTGGCCGAGCGGTTCTCGCCCCAGGGCGAGCGAAGGCCCGCAATCCGCCCTTAGCCGGCGCCGATCCGGCTGCCTGGGCGCGGGCCGTCGGTGGCGGTGGATGTTCCTGGCTCCGGAGCGGGAACGATGGGTGTTGATAGTTGATCAGGAGCCTGTTGTTTCCCTCGTCGCAAAAGCGCGCTAAACGCCCCGCGACTTTGTGTTTTCGCCTTCGACAAGGACCCCCGACATGGCCCAGAAGCCCGTCAAGAAGGTCGTGCTCGCCTATTCGGGCGGCCTCGACACCTCGATCATCCTCAAGTGGCTGCAGACCGAGTACGGCGCTGAAGTCGTGACCTTCACCGCCGACCTCGGCCAGGGCGAAGAGATCGAGCCGGCCCGCGCCAAGGCCCTGGCCGCCGGCGTGAAGCCCGAGAACATCTTCATCGAAGACGTGCGCGAAGAGTTCGTGCGTGACTTCGTGTTCCCGATGTTCCGCGCCAACACGGTCTATGAAGGCCAGTACCTGCTCGGCACGTCGATCGCCCGTCCGCTGATCGCCAAGCGCCAGATCGAGATCGCCCGCCAGGTCGGCGCCGACGCCGTCAGCCACGGCGCCACCGGCAAGGGCAACGACCAGGTCCGCTTCGAGCTCGGCTACTACGGCCTCGAGCCCGACATCACCGTGATCGCCCCCTGGCGCGAGTGGGACTTCAAGTCCCGCGAGGCCCTGCTGGACTTCGCCGAGAAGCACCAGATCCAGATCACCAAGGACAAGCGCGGCGAAGCCCCGTTCAGCGTCGACGCCAACCTGCTGCACTCCTCGTCGGAAGGTAAGGTCCTGGAAGACCCGGCGGTCGAGGCCCCCGAGTTCGTCCACATGCGCACGATCGCTCCCGAGGATGCGCCGGACCAGCCGACGATCATCACCATCGACTTCGAGAAGGGCGACCCGGTCGCCATCGACGGCGTGGCGATGAGCCCGGCCACCCTGCTGACCAAGCTGAACGAGCTGGGCCGCGACAACGGCATCGGCCGTCTCGACCTGGTCGAGAACCGCTTCGTCGGCATGAAGTCGCGCGGCGTCTACGAGACCCCGGGCGGCACCATCCTGCTGGCCGCCCACCGCGGCATCGAGAGCATCACGCTCGACCGCGGCGCCATGCACCTGAAGGACGAGCTGATGCCGAAGTACGCTTCGCTCGTCTACAACGGCTTCTGGTTCTCGCCCGAGCGCGAGATGCTGCAGGCCGCCATCGACTACAGCCAGACCAAGGTGTCGGGCCAGGTCCGCGTGAAGCTCTACAAGGGCAACGTCACGGTGATCGGCCGCACCAGCCCCTACTCGCTGTACGACCAGGACCTGGTCACCTTCGAAGAGGGCAAGGTCGCCTACGATCACCGCGACGCCGGCGGCTTCATCAAGCTCAACGCCCTGCGCCTGCGCGTGCTGGCCAAGCGCGATCAGCGCGGCTGAGGCGCATCGCCGCTTCGATAGGAACGAGCCCCGCCGGAAACGGTGGGGCTTTTTCTTTGTTCGCCTAAAGGGCGTGGCAGCCGTGAACCGCGATGTAGCTGGTGTCGACGCGCCAGCGGCCGTCCTTCTCGCGGTGCACGAACCAAGACCCGCATTCGACCTCGAGCGCGGCGTAGTCGCCGTCGGCGTTGAAGGCGACCCGGCTGAACGCGTAGCCCTCGTCGGCCAGCCGAGGGCGCAGGGCCTGGCAGCTCCACAGGGTGGCGCGACGCTGTTTCCGCCTGGCGTCGGCGAGGGTCGCGCGGCGATCGGTGAACATGCCGTCCAGCGGCGCGGGATCGGCGATATCCTGCACGGGACCGGTGATCGACGTGGCCAAGCGCTCTATCACCGCGCATTCGGCGGGATCCGCCACGGCCAGGGGCTGGCCGCTGGCGGTCCTTGCCGGAGAATGGGCGCAGCCGCCGGCTGTCAGGGCGGCGGCGAGAAGCGCCAGATGCGCGGCGCGAACCATGCCGTGGTCGTCAGCTCGCCGCCGTCTCGGTCGTCGGCTGCACCAAGTTGGGCGCGATGTTGACGCCGGTCTTGTTGTAGACCACCCAGCCGATGACCTTGAACACGGTGTTCAGCAGGGTCTGGCCCAGCGCCAGGGTCATGAACTTCGTGAACTGGATGGTCTGGTTGAAGGCCAGTTCCTGGTTGTGAAGGATCATGTCGGCCGCTTCGGGGGTGATCTGGTGATTGGCCAGGGCCGTGCGGGTCTGGATGGTCGCCTCGGCCAGGCTGCGCAGATAGCCCGGCACCACGGCCTTGTTGGCGTTCCACCAATCGGTGGCGGTGTCGCCCAGCTGCTGCTCCAGCACCGAGACCAGGCTGTCGACGTCGTCGATCTGCAGGGTGGAAAAGTCGGTCGTCATCGGGCGCCGGGCCTCACTTCATGGCGGTGACGGCCTTGGCCGCCTGATCGCAGCTGACCATCATGGCGGTGGTCGCGCCGGTGTTGGGGATGATCCCCTGGAGCTGGTGCAGCTGGGCCAGGCCCTGGACCTGGGTGCTGCAGCCCTTGATCAGCGACACCTCGATGTCGATGGCCTTCTGGGCCGGCTTGGCGGCGTAGGGCTGGGAGGCGGCGCGCACGGCCGCCACGGCCAGCGCGGCCTGGATGTCGGCGTAGGACTCGATCTTGCCGGGATAGGTGGACTTGTCGACGTAGAGGCCCATCTCGGCCTCGGCCGCCAGCTTGGCGACGCCCTCGTAGGCGGTGGTGATCTTGCTATCGAGGGTGGGGTCGTACGGCGGGGCGAACACCGCGCAGCCGCCGAGCGTCAGAGTGCAGGCCAGGGCGATCGCCGGCCGTCGCATGGTCTCGAACATGGTCCCCTCCCGAAGGCCGCCAAGGTGGCGCCGCTTCGGGAGGGCCTCAAGCTCAAAGTTGAGCGATGTCGGCGCGCTTCCTTTGCGCGAACGTCAGCCGCCGCAACCGGTCGGCGGGCCCTCGGCCTGGGAGGCGGCGATCTCGGCCTTGGCCTTCTCGAGGTCGGCGGCGAAGGCCGGGTCGGCATGCAGCCGCGAGACCATCACCCCGCCCAGCAGGCGGCCGGCCTCCAGGTCGCTGGGGAAGTGCACGCCGCAGATCACCCGGCTGTCGCCGAACTCGCGTCCGCGGGCGGTGATCTGGGCGGCGCGGTCGGGAACCAGTTCCGCCAGGACAAGGCCCCACGACCAGCCGATCAGCGCGTGGCCGGACGGATAGGAGCCCTCGGTCTCGATCCACTTCTCGCGCGGCACGCAGATCGGCTTGCTGTTGCCCACCGGCGGGCGCGGGCGCGAGAAGGCCTGCTTGGCCGGGCGATAGATGGTGCCGGCGTCGTCGGTCATGCGTAGCAGCAGGTTGGCCAGGGTCGGGGTCTTCTCCGGGCTGATCGTCACCTTGGCGGCGCAGGAGAAGCTCTTGAAGCCGCCCGCCCCCGAAAGGTCGGCGTCGGCGATCGCCTTGTCCCAGGCCGGCGTGCCCGCCAGCTTTCGCGTGTCGTCATAGGCGGCGCGGTCGGCCTTGCCGCGCGGCGAGTTCGGAGCCGGGGGCGGGCCGACGATGTCCGGGGCGTCGAACGGCTCGGCCAGGGTCAGGTAGCCCTTCGGCGGCTTCGTCCAGGTCGTCGAGCCGCCGGCCTGGGCGTAGGTCTTGGCCGGCGCCTGGCCCGACAAGGGCGCGCAGGCGGCCAGCAGCAATGCGGCGGAAATGGGGGCGGAGGCGAAGGCGAGCGAGGAAAAACGCATCATGGAAAGCCCGAAGTGAGGTCGTCCGGACACAGAGCGAGACGACTTGGCTGCGTCAAGAGAAAGCGGATTGACGCGAGGATATGTTATTTCATAACGCAATCTTTGCCGCTCCCCCGGCAAGTTGGGAAATTCCGTCCATGACCCGTTCCATGGTCCGTCGCCAGGCGCTCGCCGCCGCCAGCCTCCTGGCCCTCGCCGCCGCCGCGCCCGCCTGGGCCGCCGACACCGCCGCCCCGCCCGCCGCCGACACCGATCCGGCCAACGCGGTCTCGCAGGTGGTGGTGACCGCCGCCCCCTACGCCGTCTCGCTCGACACCGTGACCAGCAGCGTCAACGTCGTCACCCGCGACAAGCTCGACGTCGCTCCGCCCGCCGGCCTCGGCGATGTGCTGAACGGCCTGCCGGGCCTGCGCTCCACCTTCTACGGTCCCGGCGCCTCGCGTCCGGTGATCCGCGGCCTGTCGGGCCCGCGGGTGATGGTGCTGCAGAACGGCGTCGGCCAGGTCGACGCCTCGGCCCTGTCGCCCGACCACGCGGTGGCTTCCGACCCGGCCGAAGCCTCGCGCATCGAGGTGCTGCGCGGTCCCTCGACCCTGGCCTATGGCGGTTCGGGCATCGGCGGCGTGGTCAACATGCTCGACGAGCGCGTGCCGTCCACCCGCGCCAGCGCGCCGGTCGAAGGCCGTGTCGCCGGCTCGATGTCCAGCGTCGACAGCGGCTGGGGCGTCAGCGGCGCGGCCAAGTTCAACGCCGGCCCGCTGGTGTTCGCGGTCGACGCCGTGCACCGCGAAAGCGACGACTACGACGTGCCGGTGGCTCCGGTCTCCTCGCGCCTGGCCGCCCGCGACGGCCTGACCGTCGATCCCGACAAGACCGTGCGCAACACCGACGTCGAGATGGACGCCTATGGCGCGGGCGTCTCCTACGTGCACGATCGCGGCTTCGTCGGCCTATCGGTCAAGCGCACCGACACCACCTACGGCGTGCCCTACCAGCAGATCCTGTCGCCCATCGACCCGGACGCCGAGGGCCCCGTCTCGATCCACCTGCAGCAGACCCGCTACGACCTGCGCGGCGAGCAGGAGCTCGACACGCCGTGGTTCGAGAAGGTGCGCGTCTCGATCGGCCACGCCGACTACCAGCACGCCGAGGTCAGCGTCGAGGACGGCGAGGTCGGCACCCGCTTCCTGTCCGACGGCACCGAGGGCCGGGTCGAGCTCGTCCACCGCGAACACGACGGCCACCAGGGCGCCATCGGCTTCCAGGCCCTGACCCGCAGCTTCGAGGCGATCGGCGACGAGGCCTTCGTGCCCAGCGTCGACATCAAGGAGTACGGCGTCTTCACCCTGCAGCGCTTCGATCGCGGCGACTGGGGCGTCGACGCGGGTCTGCGCTTCGACACCCGCTCGCTGGAGACGGCGACCCAGAAGCGCGACTTCGACAACGTCTCGGCGTCGCTGGGCGTGTTCTACAAGCCCGCCGAGCACCAGTTCTACGCCCTGACCCTGTCGCGCAACGGCCGCGCGCCCACCGAGTTCGAGCTGTTCGCCGACGGCCCGCACCCGGGCACCGGCGGCTACGAGAAGGGCGACGACAGCCTGGATTCCGAGACCGTCACCTCGCTGGAGGCCACCTACCGCTGGACCGGTCCGCGCCTGCGGGTCGAGGGCCACCTGTGGGGCGCCTGGTACGACAACTTCATCGAAGAGGCTCCGACCGGCGAGATCGAGGACAGCCTGCCGGTGTTCCAGTACTTCCAGACCGGGGCCAAGTTCCACGGCGCCGAGCTCGAGGTCGGCTACGACGCCTGGCGCGGCAAGGACCAGTCGATCCGCCTGGAAGGCGTGGCCGACTACGTGCGGGGCGAGACCGATCTGGGCGTGCCCGCGCGCGTGCCGCCGTGGTCGCTGACCGGCCGGGCGATCTGGAGCGCCTCGAACGTCGAAGCCGAACTGGAAGTGCGCCACGTGGCCGAGCAGGACCGGGTGGCGACCTTCGAGCTGCCGACCGACGCCTACACCACCGTGAACCTGCGCGTGACGATCAAGCCCTTCGACGACAAGCCGCTGCGCTGGTTCGTCGACGGCCGCAACCTGACCAACGAGGAGGTGCGCGAACACGCCTCGTTCCTGAAGGACATCGCGCCCTCGCCGGGCCGGTCGATCCGCACCGGGATCGCCTGGAAGTTCTAGGGCCGGAGGCCTCGCGGCTCTCGCTTCGGACGCGAGAGTCGCGGGGGCGATTCTCCGTCTGGACGTGTCGATTGCCGGGATATCGCAGATCGGCTAGAAGCGCTGACCACCTAAAGGCCGCCTAGAGCGATAGAGCGTCCGTTCTTTCAGCCCTGCTTGTAGAGCTTCTTATGGAAACGACCCAGTCCGCCGGCGGCATCACCGGCAACGTTCTCTTCTACTCGACGCCCGAACCGCTGAACCGCGATCAGCACGGCAAGCTGGCGCTCGTCCACCAGGACAAGCCCTACGCCTTCGCCGCGGCCGGTACGGCCGTGCCGCTGACCGTGACCGAGTTCGGTCCGGCCGGCCTGTCCTACCCGATCATCTTCGCCGGCGACGAGCGCACCCCGCTGGCCGTGATGGGCCTGAACCAGGGCGAGAACCTGTTCATCCACGCCGACGGCTCGACCGAAATCGGCGTCTACATCCCGGCCTACGTCCGCCGCTATCCGTTCGTGCTGGCCAATGACGACGCGCAAGGCCGGATGATCGTCTGCATCGACCGCGCCTCGAGCCTGCTGTCGGAAGCCGGCGAGACCCCGCTGTTCGACGCCAAGGGCGAGCCGACCGAATACACCCAGAACTGCATCAAGTTCTGCGACGACTTCGAAGTCGAACGCCGCCGCACCGACTCGTTCGTGCAGCTGCTGAAGGACAACGACCTCTTCGAACTGAAGACCGCCACCTACACGCCGGCCGGTCCGGACGGTCAGCCGGGCGAGCCGCAGACCGTGGCCGAGTACTACGGCGTCTCGGAAGAGAAGCTGAACGCCCTGTCGGTCGAGAAGCTGAAGGAACTTCAGGCTTCGGGCGCCCTGGCCCAGATCTACGCGCACCTGGTGTCGCTGGTCGGTTGGGATCGCCTGATCGCCATCACCATGTTCCGCCAGTCGCAGGCCCCGGCCGCCAACCTCAACTGAGGTTCGCACTAGGGACGACCCTGGGAACAAAGAAAGAGGGCGGCGGATCGCAGGATCCGCCGCCCTTTTCATTTGGACGGGCTCTTTCTTGTGTGGCGCGCTTCTAGTGCACCGACACCGGCGCCAGTTCGTGGGCCAGGGCGGCGGCCACGGCCGAGTCGCGGTCGGTCAGCACCGCCAGACGGGCGCCGTCGGCCCGGCATACCGCATACAGCGTCTGGTCGGGCGCCAGGTCGAAGTCCTCCACGCCCTCGGGGGCGTCGGCGAGGATCTCGGCGGCCTTGATCGGGCGCACATAGACGAGGTCGGGCGCGCCCAGCGCGGCGAAGGCCTCGGTCGAGAAGAACGGCGTGTGCGAATTGGGCGTCATGTGACCACCTCCTTCGATAGGGGAACGCTCCGAAGTCCCTGCGGTTCAGGCCGGAGAGCGTGAGTGTTGTTTCGGGCCTCAGCCCTGCGAGCGGATGGGGATGCGCCTGACCTGGCGCTCGGGCGGCGGGCGGGCGACGTCGACATGCAGCAGGCCGTGTTCGAGCGTGGCGGCCGAAACCTCCATGCCTTCGGCCAGGACGAAGGTGCGCACGAACCCGCGGGCGGCGATTCCCCGGTGCAGATAGGCGCGATCGGCGTCGCTGCGGGTGTCGCCGTCGCGGCGTCCGGCCACCACCAGCTGGCCGCCCTCGACGGTGACCTGCAGCTGGTCGGGAGAGAAGCCGGCCACGGCCAGGGTGATGCGCACGCCCTCGTCGGTCTGTTCGACATTATAGGGCGGATAGCTTTCACCGGCGGCCTTGGCGGCGCGCTCGATCAGATCTCGGGTGTGTTCGAAGCCCAGCAGGAAGGGGCTGTCGAACAGGATCGTCCGGGTCATGCGAAGTCCTTACGCATCAAAGCGACTTCGTTCGCGGAGGTCCGGAGCCCTGCAGCGGCGCCCCGGTCCGCGATCGTAGGCTTGAAGTGGCGACGCCGGGGGCGGGGTTCAAGGCATAGATAGGAGAGCGAGGGGCGGCGCGACCGTCCGTCGCGGGGCCAAAACACCAGACCTAACGTCAGACCTGTGGATGCGTGCGGGTTGGCGCTTGTCATCATCCGGTCACGGGCCTATATGCGCTCCTCCTCGGAACGGCGCTGACGAAGACGCTCGGAACCGGGGCCGAAAGGCCCTTGCTTCGGTTGGATCTCATCGCTAAGTTCCGCGGCCTCAATCGACTCGGGCAGCTGGATTGCCGACGACCTCTGGTCTTCGGGATGGGGCGCTTTTGTTGCTTCTGGAGGGCTTCGGTTCTTCGGTAAGTTTCTGAAAAGAGTTGGTTGACTGGGTTTGGTTGTTTCAATAGAAGCGCCGACCCAATCATCGGGATCGAAGAGTTCGCAAGAATTCGGAAGTTCAGATGAAGAAGTCGAGTAGAGCTTTCTTAGAAAGATTTGCTTGACGGGGTTTGGTGGTTTCTTTAGAAGCTGCCGGCTCGCTGGTCCGGGGATTTTCCTGGTTCGGCACTGGGTCGGAAAGTTTTGAAAAAAACGATTTGACACGGAATTCGAGGTTAGCTAGATAGCCGCCTCCGCCGACACCGGGCGCTAAACGGTGGGGTCGCTCCCCGGTTACGGAGGCGGCTCCGCTCCCCGGTTACGGAGGCGGCTCGGAGCTTCGGCTCTGGTCTTTGACATTGTTGATTTGGAAAGAGAAACGCAGGCGGCGGCGCTCTGGCGATGACCCTTYGAGGTCATCTTAGACGCTGACGAATGCGGTCTCTTGAAGACACCATTTATACGGTGATCGAGCTTTCGGGCTTGGTCATTGTGTGATGGGAACTCGTCAAGAAACTATGCAAACCAGATACGCGACTGAGGTTTTCCCCTCGGTCAAATAGCTGGAGTCAATGTCAACTCAACCTGAGAGTTTGATCCTGGCTCAGAGCGAACGCTGGCGGCAGGCCTAACACATGCAAGTCGAACGGATCCTTCGGGATTAGTGGCGGACGGGTGAGTAACACGTGGGAACGTGCCCTTTGGTTCGGAACAACTCAGGGAAACTTGAGCTAATACCGGATGTGCCCTTCGGGGGAAAGATTTATCGCCATTGGAGCGGCCCGCGTCTGATTAGCTAGTTGGTGAGGTAAAGGCTCACCAAGGCGACGATCAGTAGCTGGTCTGAGAGGATGATCAGCCACATTGGGACTGAGACACGGCCCAAACTCCTACGGGAGGCAGCAGTGGGGAATCTTGCGCAATGGGCGAAAGCCTGACGCAGCCATGCCGCGTGAATGATGAAGGTCTTAGGATTGTAAAATTCTTTCACCGGGGACGATAATGACGGTACCCGGAGAAGAAGCCCCGGCTAACTTCGTGCCAGCAGCCGCGGTAATACGAAGGGGGCTAGCGTTGCTCGGAATTACTGGGCGTAAAGGGAGCGTAGGCGGACTGTTTAGTCAGAGGTGAAAGCCCAGGGCTCAACCTTGGAATTGCCTTTGATACTGGCAGTCTTGAGTACGGAAGAGGTATGTGGAACTCCGAGTGTAGAGGTGAAATTCGTAGATATTCGGAAGAACACCAGTGGCGAAGGCGACATACTGGTCCGTTACTGACGCTG
>NZ_JBFTJR010000012.1:0-95000 GCF_056395525.1 Caulobacter sp. 10L414 | reverse complement strand
GAAGCAGCCATCATTTAAAGAAAGCGTAACAGCTCACTGGTCAAGCGAACCTGCGCGGAAAATGTAACGGGGCTAAAGCCAGTCGCCGAAGGTATGGGTTTGCTCTTTGAGCAAGCGGTAGCGGAGCGTTCCGTAAGCCTGTGAAGATGAGGCGTGAGCCTTGTTGGAGGTATCGGAAGTGAGAATGCTGACATGAGTAGCGATAAAGAGGGTGAGAGACCCTCTCGCCGAAAGCCCAAGGGTTCCTGCGTAAAGCTAATCTGCGCAGGGTTAGCCGGCCCCTAAGGCGAGGCCGAAAGGCGTAGTCGATGGGAATCAGGTGAATATTCCTGAGCCAGTTGGAAGTGACGGATCTGGTAAATTGTCGGTCCTTATTGGATTGGTTCCGGCAGTGAACAGGTCCCTGGAAATAACTCCAACGGAGACCGTACCCGAAACCGACACAGGTGGGCAGGTAGAGTATACCAAGGCGCTTGAGAGAACTATGCTGAAGGAACTCGGCAAATTGCACGCGTAACTTCGGGATAAGCGTGACTCTTCTTTGGGCAACCAGAAAAGAGTGGCACAAGCCAGGGGGTAGCGACTGTTTATCAAAAACACAGGGCTCTGCGAAGCCGCAAGGCGACGTATAGGGTCTGACGCCTGCCCGGTGCCTGAAGGTTAAAAGGAGGGGTGCAAGCTCCGAATTGAAGCCCAGGTAAACGGCGGCCGTAACTATAACGGTCCTAAGGTAGCGAAATTCCTTGTCGGGTAAGTTCCGACCTGCACGAATGGCGTAACGACTTCCCCACTGTCTCCAGCATAGGCTCAGCGAAATTGAATTCCCCGTGAAGATGCGGGGTTCCCGCGGTCAGACGGAAAGACCCTATGAACCTTTACTGCAGCTTCGCCTTGGCGTTAGCAGCAACATGTGTAGGATAGGTGGGAGGCTATGAAACCGGGGCGCCAGTTCCGGCGGAGCCATCCTTGAAATACCACCCTTATTGTTGCTGACGTCTAACCGCGGCCCGTTATCCGGGTCCGGGACATGGCGTGGCGGGCAGTTTGACTGGGGCGGTCGCCTCCCAAAGTGTAACGGAGGCGCGCGATGGTGGGCTCAGACCGGTCGGAAATCGGTCGTCGAGTGCAATGGCATAAGCCCGCCTGACTGCGAGACTGACAAGTCGAGCAGAGACGAAAGTCGGCCATAGTGATCCGGTGGTCCTGCGTGGAAGGGCCATCGCTCAACGAATAAAAGGTACTCTAGGGATAACAGGCTGATTTTGCCCAAGAGTCCATATCGACGGCAAAGTTTGGCACCTCGATGTCGGCTCATCACATCCTGGGGCTGGAGCAGGTCCCAAGGGTTCGGCTGTTCGCCGATTAAAGTGGTACGTGAGCTGGGTTCAGAACGTCGTGAGACAGTTTGGTCCCTATCTGCCGTGGGTGTACGAGACTTGAGAGGATCTGTCCCTAGTACGAGAGGACCGGGATGGACACACCTCTGGTGGACCTGTCATGGCGCCAGCTGTGCAGCAGGGTAGCTAAGTGTGGAATAGATAACCGCTGAAAGCATCTAAGCGGGAAACTAACCTCAAAACAAGGTCTCGCTGAGAGCCGTGGAAGACCACCACGTTGATAGGCCGGGTGTGGAAGTGCGGCGACGCATGGAGCTTACCGGTACTAATAGCTCGATAGGCTTGATCGTTCTTCAGTCAAACCCATGCAAGCTTTACAAACCTTGCCTGACACTGATGTCTTCTTCTTTGCCTTGCCCTCCCCCAAAGAGGGCAAGCAGCATCCTTTTCGGTCCGCTAAAAGGATGCATCCAGCAAAGTCAAACAAGTCCAGAACCCTACACCACGATACATACCCCTGCCGCGGGGTGGAGCAGCCCGGTAGCTCGTCAGGCTCATAACCTGAAGGTCACAGGTTCAAATCCTGTCCCCGCACCCAAAATTCCTACAAATGGCCCTCGCTTCCGCGGGGGCCTTTTGTCGTTTCGGGATCCGCCCATGACCGACCGCTACCTGGACGACCTGAGCGTCGGCGAGACCTGGACCGGCCAGCCGTTCGTGCTGTCGCAGGCCGAGATCCTCGGCTTCGCCCGCGCCTATGATCCCCAGCCCATGCACGTGGACTTGGACGCCGCCGCGGCCGGGCGTTTCGGCGGGATCATCGCCAGCGGCTGGCACGTGGCCTCGCGGGTGATGCGCGAATATGTCGACACCGCTCCGTTCGGCGCGACCCCGATGCTGGGCATCCGCATCGACGAGCTGACCTGGCTCAAGCCCGTGCGCCCTGGCGACGCCCTGACCGTCCATCGGGAGATCGTCGAGGTGACCCGCTCGCGCTCCAAGCCCGATCGCGGGACCATCCGCACCTTCACCCGGGTGACCAACCAGCACGCCGAGCCGGTGCTGACCTTCTTCAACCTGATCCAGATGCCGGCCCATGCGGGCGTGACCCTCTAAGGCGTCTTGCCTGCCGCCCGCCTCGCCCTCAGTCTGCGGATCTGACGGGCGGGGGATCTTCGATGCGGCGACGGACGGTTCTGGCGGGCGGGCTTCTGGCCCTGGCCCTGGCCCTGGCGAACGCCGTGTCGGCCGGCCCGCTGGCGCCCGACAAGGCCCGCGAGGTTGACGCCATCGCCCGCGAGGTGCTTGCCGCCACCGGCGCGCCCTCGGCCTCGGTGGCCGTCGTCGAGGACGGCGAGACCGTCTACGCCCAGGCCTACGGGCTGGCGCGCCTGTCGCCGGCCGTTCCGGCGACGGTCTCCACCCGCTACGGGATCGCCTCGGTCAGCAAGCAGTTCACCGCCGCGGCGATCCTGCTGCTGGTCGAGGACGGCAAGGTCTCGCTGGACGATCCGGTCGGCAAGTACGTGCCTGGCCTGACGGAGGGCGATCGGATCACCCTGCGCCAGGTGCTGTCGCACACCGCGGGCTATCGCGACTACTGGCCCCAGGACTTCGTGTTCGAGGCCATGCGCGCGCCGACCTCCCAGCAGAAGATCCTCGATGGCTGGGCCAGGATCCCGCTCGACTACCCGCCCGGAGAGCAGTGGCGCTATTCCAACACCGGCTTCGTCATCGCCGGCCTGGTGGTCGAGAAGGTCTCCGGCGAGCCCCTGTTCTCCTTCCTCAGGCGGAGGATCTTCGATCCGCTGGGCATGACCGGCGTCACCGAGGACGACAGCAAGGCCCTGTCTCCGCCGGACGCCGGCCACTACACCCGCTATGGCCTGGGGCCCGTGGTCCTGGCCGACAAGGAAGGCCCCGGCTGGCTGTTCGGCGCGGCCGAACTGGCGATGTCGCCGTCGGACCTGGCGCGCTGGAACCGGGCGATGATCCGCCGCGAGCTTCTGAAGCCCGCTTCGTGGGAGGCGATGATCACCTCGGTCGAGCTTTCGAGCGGAGCGCCGGCCGGCTATGGCCTGGGCGTTTCGGTGCGCGTGCGCGACGGGGTGATGAGCGTCAGCCACGGGGGCATGCTGTCGGGCGTCCTGACCAGCAACACCGTCTGGCCGAGTGAAAAGCGGGCGCTCACCGTGGTCGCCAACGCCGACTTCGGCGAGCCGCAGACCGCGATCTCGCAACGCATCGCCTTCCTGCTGCGGCCCTCGACGGGGCCGGCGGCGACGGCGCGGACCCTGGTGGCCCAGCTGCAGGGCGGGCGCCTGGACCCGGCCCTGCTGACCGCCAATGGCAAGGCCTGGTTCACGCCGGCGCGCCTGGCCGACTTCAAGACCAGCTTGTCGCCGCTTGGACCCTTGCGCATGCTCGAGGGMCAGGGCGTCCAAGTGCGCGGGGGCATGACCTGGCATGGTTTCGACGCGGCCTTCGGCGCGCGGACCCTGTCGGTGTCGATGCGGCTGACGCCGGACGGCAAGGTCGAACAGTTCCTGATCGGACCCAAGGCGGGCTGATCCTGACGGGGGAGGGGCGTATGGGCGACGTGTTCGAAGGCTTTTCCAGGTTCGAGTTCAAGCACGGCCCCTGGACCCGGCCGGTCTGGCGCATGGGGTCGGGTCCGGCGGTGATCGTCATCCACGAGATCCCGGGCCTGCATCCGACGGTTCTCGAGTTCGCCCGCGACGTCGCCGCCGCCGGCATGACGGTCTTCTGTCCCAGCCTGTTCGGCGAGCCCGGGCGGGCGGTGACCAAGGGCTATGTCAACGCCACCACCTTTCGGCTGGCCTGCGTCAACCACGAGTTCACGATATGGCGCGGGGGGCAGTCCAGCCCGATCGTCGACTGGTTGAAGGCGCTGGCGCGCCAGGTCCACGCCGAATGCGGCGGCAAGGGCGTCGGGGCGGTGGGCATGTGCTTCACCGGCGGCTTCGCGCTGGCGATGATGACCGAACCGGCCGTGGTGGCCCCGGTGCTGGCCGAGCCGTCCCTGCCTTTCTTCGGCAAGAGCGGCCTGGATTGCTCGGATGAAGAGCTCGACCACGCCCGCGAGCGTTTCAAGAACGAGGACCTGTCGCTGATCGCCCTGCGCTACAAGTCCGACCGGCTGGTGCCCTGCGCGCGCTTTCGCCGCCTGAGGAACGAGTTCGGCCCCCGCGCCGAACTGATCAGCCTGGAGGACGCCGACGCGCCGCAGAAGCCCGGCCTGCCCGATCCCCATTCGGTGCTGACGGTCCATCTCGACCGCGATCGGCCCGACGGCGAAGGCATGCGGGTCGCGCGCCGGGTCATCGACTTCTTCAAGGCGCGGACGGCCGGACAGCCCTGGGCGCTGGCGGACGCCGGCTCGGCCTGCACGTCGCAGCCCGTCGCCGCCGAGGCGGCCGGCCAGATCATCGGCGGGCGCCGCCGTGGGCCGGGCCTGACCCATCCTGACGTCTCGGAGTTCGCCGGACTCTCGCCGGGCCTGGCCCGCGGGCTGGACTTCCGGCCCTAACGCGCCTAGACACCGCGCCTTCGATTTTCCCCCGCGCTACCGGCGTTCGATCCGCCGGCCGGGCTGCAAAGGCTATCCGCGCCATGAAGCGCCATTCCGACAAGTCCAAGACGGGCCCGGTGGGTCCGTCGCAACGCCAGCTCCGCGCCGGCGAACTGATCCGCCACGCCCTCGTCGACATCCTCCGCGACGAGGAGCTGCAGGACGAGGCCCTGGCGGGCGTCACCATCACCGTCTCCGAAGTGCGCATGAGCCCCGACCTGCGGCACGCCGTCTGCTTCGTCGAACCGCTGGGCGCGGGCCTGGTCGACCAGGGCGTGGCCCAGAATGTCGACGAGATCATCAAGGGGCTGAACCGGGTCTCGAAGTTCCTGCGCGGGCGCCTCGGCCGCTCGATCGACATGAAGTTCACGCCCGACCTGAAGTTCCTGCACGACGAGAGCTTCGGTACGGCCGCCTACATGGACAAGCTGTTCCTCGATCCGCGCGTGCGTCAGGACACCGAGCGCCGTCTCTCGGACGTGCTCGACGAAGAAGACGAGGGCTGATCCATGGGCCGCCGCAAGAAGGGCGACGCCGTCTCCGGCTGGGTGTGCCTGGACAAGCCCTACGACCTGACCTCGACCAGCGCCGTCTCCCGCGTGCGCCGGGCGTTCAACGCCCAGAAGGCGGGCCACGCCGGCACGCTGGATCCGCTGGCGACGGGGATCCTGCCGCTGGCCCTGGGCGAGGCGACCAAGACCGTCCCGTTCCTGATGGACGCCGACAAGGCCTATCGCTTCACCATCGAGTGGGGCCGGAACACGACGACGCTGGACCGCGAGGGCGAGACCACGGCGTCGTCGGACGTGCGCCCGGTCCTGGCGGCGATCGAGGCCGCGCTTCCCGCCTTCGTCGGCGAGGTCGATCAGGTTCCGCCGAACTTCTCGGCCATCAAGGTCGACGGCGAGCGGGCCTATGACCTGGCCCGCGACGGGGTGGAGTTCGAGCTTCAGACCCGCAAGGTGACGATCCACGCCCTGCGCGTGCTGTCGGTTCCAGACGTCGACCACGTGGAGCTGGAGATGGAATGCGGCAAGGGCACCTATGTGCGCGCCGTGGTCCGGGATCTGGCGGCCGCGCTCGGCGCCTGTGGACATGTCAGCCAGCTTCGCCGAACGCGGGTGGGCCAGTTCTCGGAGGAAACGGCGATAAGCCTGGAAACTCTGGAGAATTTGAGCTATGAGGCCCGTCTGTCGGAGGCATTGCTTCCGGTCGAGACCGCGCTGGACGACATCCCGGCGTTGGCCGTGACCGACGAAGACGCCTTCCGGCTTGCGCAAGGACGCGCCATCGTTCTGCTACCCAGGCAGGTGGAGATGCTGAAAGCCGAGCTTACGCCCGGTGATCGCACCGTTTCCGCCATGTCCGGAGAACGCCTGGTGGCCTTGTGCGAGATGCGCGCCGGAAAGCTCAATCCGGTGCGGGTCTTCCAACTCACCTGAGCGGAGACAACCCGATGTCGATCACTGCCGAGCGCAAGAGCGCTCTTATCGCCGAGCACGCCCGCACCGAGGGTGACACCGGCAGCGCTGAAGTCCAGGTCGCGATCCTCTCGGAGCGCATCTCGAACCTGACCGAGCACTTCAAGACCCACAAGAAGGACAACCACAGCCGTCGTGGCCTGCTGAAGCTGGTTTCCCAGCGTCGCCGTCTCCTCGACCACCTGAAGAAGTCCGACGAAGGCCGTTACGCGGCTCTCATCGAGAAGCTGGGTCTGCGCCGCTAAGGCGCATTTCCGCCGCCTTACCCCGGTAAGGCGGCGGAACGCTATTTGGGATCAGCCATCTCGAGACAGGCCGAGGTGGACGATCCAAGGGCATCGCTCCTGACGGGGCGGCGCCCAGTACGTGCGAGGGTTCACGTCCTCAAACCCCCGCCTGTCGCATTAGGATGAGGATCATCGGGCCGGCTCCATTGGCCGTCCGCCCCTGTCCACGCCCGACGGGAATCCGCCCGCGGGAACCGAAAGAAGATAAATGTTCGATATCAAGCGCAAGACGATCGAGTGGGGCGGCAAGACGCTGGTCCTCGAAACCGGTCGCATCGCCCGTCAAGCCGACGGCGCCGTTCTGGCCACCATGGGCGAAACCGTCGTCCTGGCCACCGCCGTGTTCGCCAAGACCCAGAAGCCGGGCCAAGATTTCTTCCCGCTGACGGTCAACTATCAGGAAAAGACCTTCGCGGCCGGCAAGATCCCCGGCGGCTACTTCAAGCGTGAAGGTCGTCCGTCGGAAAAGGAGACCCTGGTCTCCCGCCTGATCGACCGTCCGATCCGTCCGCTGTTCGTCAAGGGCTTCAAGAACGAAGTCCAGGTCGTCGTCACCGTGCTGCAGCACGACCTCGAGAACGATCCCGACATCCTGGGCATGGTCGCCGCCTCGGCCGCCCTGACCCTGTCGGGCGCCCCGTTCATGGGCCCGATCGGCGCGGCCCGCGTCGGCTGGGTGAACGGTGAGTACGTGCTGAACCCGACGCTCGACGAGCTGAAGGAAAGCGCGATGGACCTGGTCGTGGCCGGCACCGCCGACGCCGTGATGATGGTCGAAAGCGAAATCAAGGAACTCTCGGAAGAGATCGTCCTGGGCGGCGTCAACTTCGCCCACCAGCAGATGCAGACCGTGATCGACGGCATCATCGACCTGGCCGAGCACGCCGCCAAGGAGCCCTTCGCGTTCGAGCCGGAAGACACCGACGCGATCAAGGCCGAGATGAAGGCCATCGTCGGCGAAGACATCGCCGCCGGCTACAAGATCACCAAGAAGCAAGACCGCTACGAAGCGATCGGCGCCGCCAAGAAGAAGGCCGTCGCGGCCCTCGGCAAGTCGGACGAAAAGCCGGAAGGCTATGATCCGCTGAAGCTCGGCGCGATCTTCAAGGAACTGGAAGCCGACGTCGTTCGTCGCGGCATCCTGGACACCGGCCTGCGCATCGACGGCCGTGACGTGAAGACCGTCCGTCCGATCCTGGGCGAAGTCGGCATCCTGCCGCGCACCCACGGTTCGGCCCTGTTCACCCGCGGCGAGACCCAGGCGATCGTGGTCGCCACCCTGGGCACCGGCGACGACGAGCAGTTCATCGACGCCCTGGAAGGCACCTACAAGGAATCCTTCCTGCTGCACTACAACTTCCCCCCCTACTCGGTGGGTGAGACCGGCCGCATGGGCTCGCCGGGCCGCCGCGAAATCGGCCACGGCAAGCTGGCCTGGCGCGCCCTGCGCCCGATGCTGCCGGCCAAGGAAGACTTCCCCTACACCATCCGTCTGGTCTCCGAGATCACCGAGTCGAACGGCTCGTCCTCGATGGCCACGGTCTGCGGTTCGTCGCTGGCCATGATGGACGCCGGCGTTCCGCTGGTCCGTCCGGTGTCGGGCATCGCCATGGGCCTGATCCTCGAAAAGGACGGCTTCGCCGTTCTGTCCGACATCCTCGGCGACGAAGATCACCTGGGCGACATGGACTTCAAGGTGGCCGGCACCAGCGAAGGCCTGACCTCGCTGCAGATGGACATCAAGATCGCCGGCATCACGCCCGCGATCATGGAGCAGGCCCTGGCTCAAGCCAAGGAAGGCCGCGCGCACATCCTCGGCGAGATGAACAAGGCCATGGAAGCGCCGCGTGAAGACGTCGGCGAGTTCGCTCCGAAGATCGAGACCATCACCATCCCGACCGACAAGATCCGTGAAGTGATTGGCACCGGCGGCAAGGTGATCCGCGAGATCGTCGCCACCACCGGCGCCAAGGTCGACATCAACGACGAAGGCACCGTGAAGGTCTCGGCCTCGGACGGCGCCAAGATCAAGGCCGCGATCGACTGGATCAAGTCGATCACGCAGGAAGCTGAAGTCGGCGCGATCTACGACGGCAAGGTCGTCAAGGTCGTCGATTTCGGCGCCTTCGTGAACTTCTTCGGCGCCAAGGACGGCCTCGTCCACGTCAGCCAGATCAGCAACGAACGCGTCGCCAAGCCGTCGGACGTGCTGAAGGAAGGCCAGATGGTCAAGGTGAAGCTCCTGGGCTTCGACGACCGCGGCAAGACCAAGCTGTCGATGAAGGTCGTCGACCAGACGACGGGTGAAGACCTGTCGAAGAAGGCCGAAGTGACCCCGGAGGAAGCCGTCAACACCTGATGACGGCTTTCAGGGCGACCTGAAAATGCAGCGGGCGGCTCCGAAAGGGGCCGCCCGTTTTGCGTTCCGGGTCCTGGCCAAGGCTCGCGCCTAGTCGGATTCCAGGGTGGGCTGGACGCGGTCGAAGCGGCGGGCGGCCAGGTCGGCGGGGCTGATCCAGAGATGCAGGAAGACGCCGACCGGCAGCCATTCGCAATGGCCGTTGCCCAGCTGCAGCAGCAGGACGTCGTTGCGATGCTCAAGCGGCGCGCTCTGCCACGACTGGCCATGGCCCAGGATCTGTTCGTCGGAGGCGTAGCTAAGGACCGGCTGGGCCGGTCGGTAGGCGGCGGGCAGCAGCGCGCCCAGCGCGGCGTCGTCGCGCGCCCGCACGTGGCGGGCGGCGAACGGGAGGGTTTCGTTCCGCACGCTGTCGAGCGCGGTGTCGGGATAGGGCCGCCAGGGTTTTTCCAGGCCGGCGCCCACGGCCTTCAGCCGCCTGTCGAAGTCGGTCAGCCAGTCGCGGAAGGCCCGACGCTCTTCGGTGGTCAGGGGAACGAAGGGGCGGGCGGCGGCGTCTTTCCGGCGCGCCTCGGCCTCGTCGTGCAGGGCGCGGAAGGCGGCGACCGTCGCCGGAGACCAGGTGGTCGGGATATAGGCGCCGGGCGTGGCGTCCACGGCCAGGCCCGCGGCGAGCTCGGCGAAGAGGCCGGTCTGGGGCCAGGCTTCGAGCGGACCGTACCGCTCGGGCGAGAACGCGGCGGGCCCTGAGGTCGGCTTGATGGCGCGCGCGATCGCGGCGTCGCGCAGCGCCCCCAGCGTGTCGCTGAAGGCGTCGTAGTCGTCGATCTCGAACGGCAGGGCTTCGGCGCTCTCGGCATAGGTGTCGAGCGCGGCCATCCGGATCGGCTGCCGCAGGTCGATGGACCGCAGCGGGTTGCCCTCGGCGAGCCAGTCATAGGGCGCGCCGTGCTGAAGCATGGGCAGGCCTGCGGGGGCGGCGCGGATCTTCCAGGTCGGATCGGCGAGCGGCCGGTACAGCACTCTGACCTTGTCTGGGGTCTCGGTGGAGTCGTCGAGCACGGCGAAGACCCACAGCACGCCCTTGGCCGGCAGGGCCGCGCCCTGTCCCGTGCGGGCGCGGGGCGGCACGTCGGACAGGTCGATCTGGGCCAGGAAGCTCATCGGCTCGCCGCTGGCGGCGTAGGTGGGCCAGGCCAGGTCGTCGGGCATGCGCGGCAGGCCGCCGAGCCAGCTTTCGGCCGGGGCGGTGTTGGACGCCGGCTGACGCATCAGCATGGCCGCCGGTCGCGCGCCCCGGCGCAAGGCCGCCTCGATCGCCTGGCGGCTGGGCTCGGCTGCTTCTACGCCTTGGCCCCAGGCGCCCAGCAGGCACAGTGCGGCGAGACCGATGGATCGGCGGGAGAGAAGGGCGAGGCTGGGCATGGACGGGTCCGGTCGAAATCGACGCCACCGTGGCATGCGCCGCCCGCCAGGCTCAACCGTGGAGCGGCGTCTTCAGGCCCGTCCGGCCTGGGCCGAAAGGTGGTCGGCGGTGATGCCGATCTTGGCCAGTGCCCGGGTCCACTTGCTCTCGTGGTCGTCGCCGAACAGCAGCGCCTCGTCGGCGTCGCAGATGAGCCAGACGTTGTCGCGCAGTTCCTGCTCCAGCTGGCCGGGGCCCCAGCCGGAATAGCCCAGCGCCAGGATCGCGCGGCGCGGCCGGTGGATGCGGCTGCCCAGGGCGTCCAGCGCGTCGCGGGTCACGGTCAGGGCCAGGCCGTCGGCGACCGGCGAGGTGGAATCCGGCGAGACGTAGTCGTCGGTGTGCAGCACGAAGCCGCGCTCGCGCTCGACCGGCCCGCCCAGCATGACCAGATCGCTGGGCGCGCGCACCTCGGGCTCGACGCCCAGCTTGTCGAGAAGTTCGTAGACCGTCAGGCCCTCGACCGGGCGGTTGACCGCCAGGCCCATGGCCTGTTCGTCGTCGTGGGAGCACAGATAGACCACGGCGCGCTCGAAGCGCGGGTCTTCGATGCCCGGCATGGCCACCAGGAGCCGGCCGGTGAGGAATTGGCCCTCGCCGTCGAGGGGAGCGGTCTCGGGAGCGTCCATCTGTTGAGGATCGGCACACAACGCGTCGGTTTCAAGTCAAACCACGTTATTGGCGAACCGATCCGGACGCTTTATCTCCGGACGGCCCTTTCAGCACAGGATCACACCATGGCGATCAAGGTTGGCGACACGCTTCYGGCGGCCACGTTCATGACCAGCACGGCCGAAGGCCCCGCTCCGGTCACCTCCGACGAACTCTTCAAGGGCAAGACCGTCGCCCTCTTCGCCGTCCCCGGCGCGTTCACCCCGACCTGCTCGGCCAAGCACCTTCCGGGCTTCAAGGAGAAGGCCGCCGAACTGAAGGCCAAGGGCGTCGACACGATCGCCTGCGTCTCGGTCAACGACGTCTTCGTGATGAAGGCCTGGGGCGCCGACCAGGGCATCTCCGACGAGGTGGTGCTGCTGGCCGACGGCAACGGCGCGTTCACCAGCGCCATCGGCCTGGACTTCGACGGCAGCAAGTTCGGCATGGGCACGCGGTCGCAGCGCTACTCGCTGATCGCCAAGGACGGCGTCGTCACGACGCTGAACGTCGAGGAAGCCGGCGAATTCAAGGTCTCGTCGGCCGACTACATGCTGGGCCAGCTGTAAGGCTCGCCACGCTCTTCATTGTCATCCCGGCCGAAGGCGCGAATGCGCCATAGAGCCGGGATCTCCCACGCCAGCCGAGGTTGGACCGTGGGAGATCCCGGCGCTCCGCTTCGCTGCGGCCGGGATGACAATGAGGTTGCAGCTAAGCCGAGATCGCGTGCAGCTGCGCGGCGTGGCTCCGCAGCCAGGCGCGGTGCGGCGCGGGATCGCCGATCAGGGTCTCGCACAGCGCCCAGAACCGGGGCCCGTGATTGGCCTCGACCAGGTGCGCGCATTCGTGGGCGACGACGTAGTCGGCCACAGCCGCCGGCGCCAGCACCAGCCGCCAGCTGTAGCGGATCGCCGCCGGCGCGCCGGGGCGGGCCGGCCGGCACGAACCCCAGCGCGCCTTGGGATCGGCCACCGCCACCGACGGCATCGGCCGTCCCAGCCGGCCTGCGTGATGGGCGGTCCTTTCGGTCAGGATCTCGAGCGCCCGGTGCTTGACCAGCCGCAGGATCTTCAAGGACCAGTTGGCGTCGTCGGGCGCGATCAGGGCGTCTTCGGTCATCCGCGCCCGTCCGGGGCCGATCTCCAGCCGATAGGCCTTGCCCCAGATCTTCAGCACGCCGCCGGGCTCGATCACCTGGCGACCGGGCAGGGCGGCCAGCTGCAGGCTCATCCAGCCGGCCTTCTCGTGGGCGAAGGCCACGGCCTCGGTCAGGCGGCGCTGGTTGGGGGCGATCGCGACGATCTCGGACTTGGCCCGATCGACCCGCAGCGATACCCGCCGCGCGCGGCCGTCCACCTTCAGCCGCACGGCGCAGCGCTCGATCTCCAGCCGGTCGCCGTCGGCGAAGCGTCGGGGGGCGGCTTTCGGCTGCGGGCGGAAGAGGTTCATCGCTCCCTAGATCGCGCCGCTCGCGGCCGGGCGCAAGAGGCTGGACCGGGGCAGGCGTTGACCGGGGAGGCGGCGTCGATCTACCCTCGATATGTCATCGACATGCGAGCGACCTGGGGGCGAGCCATGGCCGTGCCGTTGAAGGTTCCCACGCGCAGCGAGCGCAGCCCGGCCCTGGCCGCGGCCATCCGCGCCCACGCGCGCTCGGGCGCGCCGTTCGGCGCCGGGCACGAGGCCCTGGCCGCGCTCAGCGCCTGGGTCTACCGCTCGTTCCACAACCCTTCCACCCAGGCCACCGCGCCGCTGTGGCTGGCTGAACTGGACCTGGTCGCGCCGGTTCCGCCGGCCAACGATCCGGCAAACGGCTACGACGCCTTCGCCTTCTATGCGCCGGGTCCGGGCGAGCTGGTGGTGGTCAACCGCGGCACCGACAGCGAGCTGGACTGGCTGCTGAACTTCAAGACCGCCGTGCTGACCGACACCCGCACCATCATCGCGGCCCTTGACTACGCGCTGGTCGCGCACGCGGCGCTGACGGCCCGGGGGCTGGCGGTGCGTCGCGTCACCTTCACCGGCCACTCGCTGGGCGGCGCCATGGCCGAGGCGCAGGCCGCGCTGTTCCGCGCCGCCGCCGGCCTGTCGCAGGATCTGCCGATCGCCTGCACGGGCTTCGCCTCCGCGCCGTTCGCCGCCGCTATCCAGGCGGTCGCCGCCGCGCGCGGACTAGGACCGGTCGACGCCCAGGCCATCGCCGCCAGCCGTCATTACATCCGGCCCAACGACCCGATCCGCGCGACCGAGATCGCCGGAACGCGCCTGGCCCGCGTGATCGCCGACGACCTCAATCTCTATGGCGTGGTTCGCCAGCGGCATGGCTCGGGCCCGTCGAGCTTCGAGACCTACACCCTGATCGGCAATCCGATCGCCCACGACTCGTTCCTCTATCACCACTTCTGGAACCGGGGCGGTGAGTTCCACATCGTCCGGCACTTCAAGGGCGGCTTCCACCTGTGGAACGACGCCGCGCCCGAGCGGCTGTCGCTGGGGCGCAGCCTGCCGGCGGTCTTCAACTGACGTCATCGAGGACCCATGCTCGATCTGGTTTGCCTGTCCGAACCGTTCTGCGTCACCCAGGCCTATGCGCCGGCCTCGGAAGCCGCGGGCATGTACCGCGTGGTGCGGGACGGCCGGCCGATCGAGGCCTCGCCCGAGGCGGTGGCGCGGCTGGGCGTGCGGGTGCGCTTCGTCGTCAGCGACAACTTCGTCACCCTGGCGGCCGACGGCCTGCGCCAGACCTGCGTCGACGGCGCCTGCGTGGTGTTCCGCACCTGGTGCGAGGGGCTGACCTGTTCGTGGCAGGCGGGGGCGTATCGTGATCGCAGCGCGCCCTTCCTGCACGAGATCACCCTGCAGGCCGTCAGCGCCGCCGCCCTGGAGCGGGCCAAGGCCGCGGTCTTCGTGTCGCTCGCGGACGGCCGGCGACTGTCGTTGGCGGGGCTGGGCGAGGGGGCTCCGGCCGATCCCGGCCTCTACACCGCCCCCGTCCGGCCCGGCGACCGCCGCCTGCGCGGCCCGGCCGACTAGGGTCTGGACTCAATTGGCGTGCAAAGAAACGTGTCATCCCGGCCGGAGGAGCGCGTCAGCGATCCGTAGAGCCGGGATCTCCCACGTCGGCAGGTTCTGAACTGTGGGAGATCCCGGCGCTCCGCTGCGCTGCGGCCGGGATGACAACTGCTATAAGCTATTGAAACAGATAACCCATTGCCCTTGGCCAATTGAGTACCGACCCTAGGCCTTCTTGCCGGCGAAGTTGGGATCGGTGCGCAGGATGAAGTCGCGGACCTTGGGATAGATCTCCTCGCGGAACCGGCGGCCGTTGAACACCCCGTAGTGGCCGACGCCCGGCTGGACGTAGTCTTCCTTCAGGTCGGCCGGGATGTTGACGCACAGGTCGTGGGCGGCCTGGGTCTGGCCGATGCCGGAGATGTCGTCCTTCTCGCCCTCGACGGTCATCAGGCCGATGTCGGTGATGGCCGCGGGATCCACCTTGCGGCCGCGATGCATCAGCTCGCCCTTGGGCAGCAGGTGGCGCTGGAAGACGATGTCGATGGTCTGGAGATAGAACTCCTCGGTCAGGTCGAGCACCGACAGGTACTCGTCGTAGAACTCCAGGTGCTTGTCGGCGCTGTCGCCGTCGCCCTCGACCAGGCTCTTGAAGTAGCGCTGGTGGGCTTCCTGGTGCTTGTCGGCGTTCATGCTCATGAAGCTGGCCAGCTGCACGAAGCCCGGATAGACGCGCCGGCCCATGCCCGGATAGGGCGCGGGCACGGTGTAGATCATGTTCGACTGGAACCAGGTGAAGGGCTTTTCCTCCGCCAGGTTGTTGGTCACGGTCGGCGACAGGCGCGCATCGATGGGCGAGCCCATGAAGGTCATGCTGGCCGGGCGCGAGGGGTCGTTGTCCTGCGCCATCAGCGCGGCGGCGGCCAGCACCGGCGGTCCGGGCTGGCAGACGGCCAGCACGTTGGGACGTGGGCCCAGCACCCGCAGCATGTCGCGGATGTGGTCGATATAGTCGTGGAAGTCGAAGCGACCCTGCAGGACCGAAACCTCGCGGGCGTTCTGCCAGTCGACGATGAACACCGCGTGGTCGGGCAGGAAGGCCTCGACCGTGCCGCGCAGCAGCGTGGCGTAGTGGCCCGAAAGCGGCGCGACGATCAGCACGGCGGGGTCGAGCTCGAACTTGCCGGCCCGGCGCATGTCGGCCATGTCGCGGTCGAACTGGATCAGCCGCGCCCACGGGCTTTGCCATACGACGGTGGGGCGCACGCGCACGTCCACGCCGTTGACCTGGACGCTGTCGATGCGCCAGTCGGGCTTGCCGTACCGGCGGGTGACGTTGGAGAACAGGTCCGCGCCCGCATAGAGCCGCCGGCCGAGCTCGGTGTTGGCGGCCGGGTTCAGCGGCGAGCCCCAGAAGTCCCGGGCCGCGCGGGCGGCCAGGCGCATGGGGGTCGAGGCGTAGAAGCTCGCTTCGTGCAGGGCGTAAAGCATGCCGTCTCCAGCGATTGTGCGCTGCAGCATAACACGCGGGCCGTTAAGAAGGTACAGCCCAGAGGTGACCTAAGGGCGCCGTGACGCAAAAAATGGGCGACCGCTCGCCTGGCGGGCGGGTTGCTACCTGCCCGCCATCGCGGCTTTCAGCTGGCGCGCGATCTCGTCCGGCGGCGAGCCGTAGCCGATGACGCTGTGGAAGCGTCCCTTGGGATTGATGACGTAGATCATCGTCGAATGGTCGACGGTGTAGTCGGGGCCATCGCCGACCTTCTTGGCGTAGGCGCGATAGGCCTTCACCGTCGCGTCGACCTGTTCCGGCGTTCCGGTCAGCCCGACGATGTTCTTGGGCAGGTGGCCGGCGGTCAGGTAGGTCTTCATCTGGTCCGGGGTGTCGCGGGCCGGATCGACCGAGATCATCACGATCTGCAGGTCCTTGGCCTTGGGGCCCAGCTGGTCGCTGGCGGTCGCCAGGGCCTGCAGCGTGCCGGGGCAGACGTCGGGGCAGTAGGTGAAGCCGAAGAACATCGCGGTCCACTTGCCCTTCAGCACGCTCTCGTCGGCCGGCTTGCCGTCATAGTCGACCAGCTGGAACGGCCCGCCCACCGCCGCCGGCTTGGACGAGGCGTGGAAAACGCCGCTCCGGACGATCAGCGCGCCGGCCAGCAGAACGCCCACGACGCACACGGCCAGGACCATCAGGCGGTTGCGGTTCATGGGGTTGCATCCTTTGGGGCTCGCCAGATCGAATTTTCTGGCCTTAATGTGGCGTCATGGCCGACGCTTCGTTCAAGGACGCGCCGAAGAAACCATCACCCGACGGGCTCGATAGGCCCGACGGCGCAGGTGCGCAAGACAGCGACGACTGGTCCTGGGCGGGTCCCGGGCTTCGTCAGGGACGCCTTCGAGTTCGAACATTGATCGCCCAACGCTGGCTGACGGTGGCCGGCCAGTCGGTGACGGTGCTGTTCTGCGGCCTGGTGCTCGACCGCCATATTCCGTACGCCCTGTGTTTCTCGCTGATCGCCCTGTCGGCGTGGCTGAACGTGCTGATCGGCCTGGCCTCGACCGGCCAGCGCCTGGCCCGCGACGTCGAGGCCACCGCCCAGATCGCCTTCGACATCCTGCAGCTGTCGGGGATGCTGTACCTGACCGGCGGGGTCTATAATCCGTTCTCGCTGCTGCTGATCGCGCCGGTCACCCTGGCGGCCGCCACCCTGCCGGCGCGCTACGCCCTGGGCCTGGGCGTGCTGGCGGTGATCGCCACCATCGTGCTGGCCTTCGTCTACATGCCTTTGCCGACGCCTATCGGCGTGCCGCCGCCCAGGCCCGAGGCGTCGCTGCTGGCCGGCATCGTGGCGGCGCGAATCCTCGGCATCGTCGTCACCGGTCTCTATGCCTGGCAGGCGGCGACGGAGTCGGCCCGCATGGAGCTGGCGCTGAACGTCACCGAGACCGTGCTGGCCCGCGAGCAGCGGCTGTCGGCCCTGGGCGCCCTGGCCGCGGCGGCGGCGCACGAATTGGGCACGCCGCTGGCCACCATCTCGGTCGTCGCCCGCGAGATGGCGCGCGGCGCGCCCGACGAGCAGACCCGCGAGGACGCCGAGCTGCTGATCGGCCAGGCCGCCCGCTGCCGCGAGATCCTGCAGCGCCTGACCGAGATGCCCGAGGCCCAGGACGCCGTGCACGAGCGCATGAGTCTGACCCAGCTGGTGCACGAGATCATCGAGCCGCACATGATCCACGGCGTGCGGGTCGAGGCGGTGGTCAACGGTCCTTCCGGCGAATCCGCACCCGACGTCTGGCGGCGGGCCGAGGTGATCCACGCCCTGACCTCGATCGTCGAGAACGCCGTCGACTTCGCCCGTTCGGAGGTGATCGTGGTGGCCCGCTTCGATCCGCGCTCGATCCTGATCGAGGTGCGCGACGATGGTCCAGGCTTCTCGCCCGAGGTGCTGGCCAAGCTGGGCGAGCCCTATGTCACCTCGCGTCCGGGGGCCGAAGGCTCGCGTACCGGCCACATCGGCATGGGCCTTGGCTTCTTCATCGCCAAGACCCTCCTGGAACGGACTGGCGCGGCCGTGGATTTCAGGAACGGCCGTCGCGGCGGCGCGGTGGTCGCGGCCCGGTGGCCACGTCCGGCGATGGAAGCTCCTGGCTTCATCGGGGTTTGAATACGAAAGACTTGCGAAGTTTTGCAAGTCGTAGACATGATGCGGACACGACACCCGGTTGAGTAATGGCGCGGGGAGGCGCTGAGTTGATGGCGGATATCGGAGAACTGGTCGCGGCGCTGCCCGACAAGTCCTTGCTTCTGCTCGACGACGATGCGCCCTTGCGCACCCGTCTTGGTCGAGCTTTGGAACAGCGCGGCTTCGAGGTGACGCTGTGCGCGTCGGTGGCCGAGGCGATCGGTTCGCTGAAGTCGCAGGCCCCGGCGCACGCAGTGCTCGACATGCGCCTCGAGGACGGCTCGGGCCTGAAGGTGGTCGAAGCCGTGCGCGACGCCCGCGCCGACGCCAAGATCATCATGCTCACCGGCTACGGCAACATCGCCACCGCCGTGGCGGCGGTGAAGGCTGGGGTGGTCGACTATCTTTCCAAGCCGGCCGACGCCGACGACGTGGCCCGCGCCCTGCTGGCCGCCAAGGACGCCGCCCCCGCTCCGCCGGAAAACCCGATGAGCGCCGACCGCGTGCGTTGGGAGCACATCCAGCGCGTCTACGAGATGTGCGGCCACAACGTCTCCGAGACGGCCCGCCGCCTCAACATGCACCGCCGGACGCTTCAGCGGATCCTGGCGAAACGGGCGCCGCGGTAATTTCCCTCTCCCCTTGCGGGAGAGGGTGGCCTCCCGGAGGGAGGTCGGGGGTCTCTCAGATGTCGAACGCCGCGATAGCCGATCGGCCGTCGCGGCGTCTTCGTAGGTGCGACCCCTCATCCGTCGGCTCTCGCCGACACCTTCTCCCGCAAGGGGAGAAGGAAGGCGGATCACATCGCCGAGATTCCGCCGTCGAGCTTCAGCTCGGCCCCGGTCATGAACTTGCTCTCGTCGCTGGCCAGGTAGAGCACGGCGTTGGCGATGTCGTTCGGCTCGCCGATGTGGCCCAGCGGGATCTGCCGACCGAGCTTGGCGTGGGCCTCTTCCTTGCCCAGGCGCTGGCTCAGCGGGTCGAGGATCGGGGTGTCGATGAAGGTCGGGTGGATCGAGTTCGAGCGGATGTCGAGCCCGAGCTTGGCGCAGTAGAGCGCGATGTTCTTGGACAGCAGCCAGACCCCAGCCTTGGAGGCGTTGTAGGCCGGCGAGTTGTGGTTGGCGATCAGGCCGGCGATCGAGCTGATGTTGACGATCGAGCCGGGCTGATGAGCGCGCATGTGGGTCAGGGCGTGCTTGGCCCCCAGGAAGACGCTGTCGACATTGATCGACATGATCTTCTTCCAGAGGTCGAATTCCATCTGCTCCAGCGGCTTGTCGCCGGCGACGCCTGCGTTGTTGACCAGCACCGAGAGGCCGCCCATGTCGCCCGCCGCCGCCTCCAGGGCCGTGATCCACTGGTCTTCCTGGGTGACGTCCAGCGCGTAGGCGAAGGCCGTCCCGGCGCCGTGGGCGGCGTTGATCTCGGCCGCCACAGCCTTGGCGCCCTCCAAATTGATGTCGGCCAGGGCGACCTTGGCGCCTTCCGAGGCCAGCTTGCGCGCGGCCGCCGCGCCCAGGCCCTGGGCCGCGCCGGTGATGAAGGCCTTCTTGCCGGCGACCCGGCCCGTGGTCTGCGCCATTCGGCGTCCTCCCTGTAATTCAAACGATAGTTTGAACCGGATGCGGGAGGAGGGGAAGGGGGGAGAGTGCGGCCATGCTGCGCTCCTGTTTTTCCCGTCATTCCCGCCACAAGGGCGGGAATGACGGGAGTTGGGGAGGGCCGGGGCGCCCAGCCTACCCCGCGATCGCGTCCATGAACTTCGCCAGCTGGACGTCGCGGTCGCTGACGCCGTCGCAGTCGTGGGTGGTCAGGGTCACCTCGACGCGGTTGTAGACGTTGAACCACTCGGGGTGATGGTCGCGCTTGTCGGCCTCGATGGCCACGCGGGTCATGAAGCCGAAGGCGGCGTTGAAGTCCGCGAAGCGGAAGGTCTTCTCGATGGCGTCCTTGCCCTCGGCGGGGGTCCAGCTGGTCAGCTGGGCGAGGGCGGCGGCGGCGCCGATCTTGGCGGGGGCGGTCATGCGGACGACTCCTGGAAACTGCTGTTCCTTCAGAACGACAATCCCGTCGCCGCCGCAAGCTCGGCCAGCGCCTGGTCTTCGCCCGAGACCTTGATGGCGACCATGCCAAGGGCCGCCGCCGGCTTGCAGTTGACCCCCAGGTCGTCGAGGTAGACGCAATGCTCGGGCGCAACGTCCAGCAACTCGCACATCATCTGGTAGATGCGCGGGTCGGGCTTGCGCACCCCGGCCTTGGAGCTTTCGATCAGGGCGTCGAACTGGGCCATGATCTCGGCCACGGCGGCGGCTTTCTCGGCGGAGGCGGCCATGCCCGCGCCATGGCCGGCGCCCGGCACGTTGTTGGTGATGCAGCCGACCTTGAACCGCGCCTTGCAGGCCTTAAGCGCCGCCACCATGCGCGGACGGATGTCGCCCGACAGCAAGGGCAGCACGTCGCGGCCGGGCACGGCGTGACCCAGGCGCGTCGACTCTTCCAGGAACAGGGCGTCGAAGGTCGAAGCATCGATCTGCGCCCGCTCGAACCGCGCCCAGGCGTTGGTGTCGGGGTCGACGGCGTTGACGCCGCGAATGAAGTCGGTCGGCAGGTCGTTGCGGGCCTCGTAGCGGCGGAACGCCTCGAAGGGAGAGGTCGTGAACACCCCGCCGAAATCCCAGATCACCGCCTCGATCGCCATCGCGCTTCCCAGTATCGAACAATTGTTTGAAATCACTCTAGGCGAGGACGGCGGCGGGGAAAAGCCACGTCGAACAATGGTTAAGCTCGCCTTCACGGCGAAAAAGCGCGCGCGGCTCGCCGGGGTCTGGTCTACTGGCGGCCTGGAGTATCCCCCATGCGCCACCTCGTCCTCATCGCTTTCGCCGCCGGGATCGCCCTGGCCTCGCCGGCCCTGGCTGCAGATCGCTACGGCCTGGCCGGCGGTCCGCCCGACCGCTCGAACCTGCCGGTCGACCCCGAGATCCTGCCGCCCGACACCCGGCCCGGCGAATGCGTGAACCGTCGCGTCACCGGTCCCGGCGGGGCCTATCGCTGGGAGCGGGTGGAGTGCGACGACGGCGAGCGCGGCTGGAGCGACTTCGACCGCTGGAGCTATGGCCGCCCGCCGCTGCGGGTCGATGATCGCGGCGCGCCGCCGCCTTCGGCCTATGCCCCGCCTCCGCCGCCGCAGGACTACGCGCCCGATCGCTACAGCCGCCGCCACGACGATGGTCCGGCCTATGCCCCGCCCGCTTATGTCCCGCCGGCCTACGCTCAGAACGGCTACGCCGCCGGCGGCTCGGTCCAGGGCTATTCGCGCCAGGAAGAGGGCTACGAGTACAGCCGCGAAAGCCGTTACGACAGCGGCGGCTACGACGCCTATCCCCCGCCGCCGCCCCAGGGCGGCTACGGCTACGCGACCTGGACCTCGGCCGGTCGCGACGCGTACGGCTTCCTGGTCTGGCCGGGCAAGCAGCCTTGATCGTTCGTCTCTGAGCGTTCGACAGCCGCGCGCTTACGCGGCATGACTGTCGCCATGAAGCGTGGCCTTTATCGCATCCATGCGGTGGTGATCAGCGCCGGGCTGGCTCTGTCCGCCTGCGCAAGCGTTCCGTCGCCGCCGCCCGGGATCGAACGCATTACCTACAGGCCTTCTCCGCCGCCCTTCTGCGGCGGGCGGTGTGAGACCAAGACCTTCACGGTCGGGATCGACGGGGTCGTGCGCGGCGAGACCGTCTATCAGCCTGGGCGGTTTGGCGACTGGCGCCGGCGGCGTATCCTGCGTCAGGTTACGCCCGAGCAGGTTGCTGCGTTCAAGCGGGCGCTGGAACCCTACAGGCCGGCATCGGATCGGTCAGTGCAGCAGGACAGCTGCCAAGCCTATTGGACCGATCAGGATGCGGTGAGCATCGAGTGGTCGAAAGGCGATGAGCGCGTGACCCTTTTCGTCGATCTCGGCTGTCAGGACGACCTGGCGATGAACGACGTCCTTCGCCAGGCGCCCGGCGCCCTGGGCTTTTGAAGCCCTACAGCAGCCGCAGGAACAGCACCCGGGCCGCGCCGTAGTCGCGGGCGTCCAGGGTTTCGAAGGCCTCCAGCACCGGATCGGGCTCGCCGACGCCGCGCTCGAACACCACGATCGCGCCCGGGGCCAGCCAGCCGCCGGCGACCAGCTCGGCCAGGGCCTTTTCGCCCAGGCCCTTGGCGTAGGGCGGATCGAGGAAGGCGATGTCGAAGGCCGCGCCGGCGCTGGCCGGACGGGGGCCAAGGTCGGTGGCGTCGCGACGGTGCACGCGGGTCTGACCGAACAGGCCGAAGGCGTCGATGTTCTGGCGGATCGCGCCGCGCGCGGCCTCGTTGGTCTCGACGAACAGGCAGTTCACGGCGCCGCGCGAGATCGCCTCGAGGCCCAGGGCGCCAGACCCGGCGAACACGTCGATCACCCGCGCGCCATGCAGTTCCGGCGCCCAGGCGGCGTGCTCCAGGATGTTGAACACGGCCTGGCGGGCGCGGTCGGAGGTGGGGCGGGTGGCGTCGCCCGGCGGGGTGGCGATGGCCTTGCCGCGATACTGGCCCGAGACGATGCGCATCAGGCCGCGGCCTCCCCGGCGGCCTGGGCGGCCTGGGCGGCGGCGCGGCGGCGCATGAAACGGCCGCCGGCCACGAAGGCCGCGATGGCCAAGGCTAGCGGGATCAGGCCCCAGACGTGGTTCAGGCTGAACAGGATCAGGCCGCACATCAGGCCGGGCGCGACCGCCGTGCGGGCCAGGGTGAACAGGGCCTCGCCGCGATGGACCGGGCCGGCCAGTTCGCCGGCGAAGGCCGCATAGCCCCAGACGATCGACATCGCGACGCCGATCGCCGCGACCAGGCCGACATAGACGAAAGTCGCCTCGGACGAGGCGTGCTCCCACAGCAGTTCCGTCGTCAGCGGCAGCAGGGCGATCAGCCCGAGCGCGACCAGGTTCAGCACGTCGAGCACGCCGTTGGCGGCCCGCAGCCGGGCGAAGATCCGCCGGTGGCTGATCCAGTAGACGCCGATGACGGCGAAGCTGACCGCATAGGCCCACAGCTTATGGCCCATCTGGCTGAACAGGTCCGCCACGCCATGCCAGTGCTCGGGCGGATGGATCTCGATCGCCAGCAGCGTGATCGCAATCGCGAAGACCGCGTCGGAGAACAGCACCAGGCGATGCAGGTGGCGGTCGTCCGCCTCGTGCTCGGTCTGGTTCGGCGACTTGCTCATGAAACCCCCATCGACAACCGCCGATGTGTGCCGTCATTGCCGCGAGACGGCAAGTCGCGGGGCGACTTTGCTCGAAACCTCTTTTCCTTCGGCCCGCGCCCGATTAGCGAGGAGGCGGGTGCTGTATTGGAACGGGCGGCTGTGTTCGAGGACGTGAGACGTTCGGCGTTTCTGGACGACCTGACGCCGGCCGACCGGCATGTCGGGCGCGCGCTGCTGACCCTGCCCGTCGGGGCGCTCGCCGCCGCCCTGGCCGCCGTGATCGGCGGCGTCTTCGTTATGGCGCTGTTCACCGGGCTGCTCGACGGCGGTTTCGACCAGAGCAAGGCCCTGCTGGAATCGCTGTCCAAGCCCGGCGCGGGGGTGTCGGACCTGATCACCCTGCTGTTCGTGCTGTGCCTGGCGACCGCCACCAACGGCGGCATGGCGGTGGCCTTCGCGGGCGTGGCGGCCCTGCTGCACCATCGCCGCCTGCGCAGCTACCTGACCAGCGCGCCGGTCTATCGCTGGCGCCTGACCCTTCTGGGCCTTGCGCTGTTTTCCCTGATCGTCGGCCCGCTGCTGGCGACCAGCGCGCGGCTCGACCCGCACGCCCCGCCGACGCCGATCCTGACCCTGACCTCCAGCTTCGACGGCCGGCTCGCCCACGCCGTCGGCGCCATCGTCCTGCTGCTGCTGGCCGCGGCCGCCGAAGAGCTGGTGTTCCGCGGCTGGCTGCTGAAGCTGACGGGCGCCTTCACCCGCAAGGTGTGGATGATCCTGCTGATCAACGGCGTCGCCTTTTCGGCCGTCCATCTGGACCCCAATCCCGACGCCTTCCTGGTGCGGGCGGTGCTGGGGATCGGCCTGGCCTGGGCCACCCTGCGGCTGGGCGGGGTGGAGTTCGCGGTCGGCGCTCACGCGGCCAACAACATCATCATCGTGCTCTTCCTGCAGCCGATGACCCTCGCGCCCGAGGCGCCGCATCCGTTCCGCTGGGAGGTGTTGCCGATCTGCGCGGTGATGCTGGCGATCCATGTCGGCCTGGCCGAGCTGGTGGCCCGCACCCCGCGCCTGTCGCGCTGGGCCGGGGTGGCGACCGCCTAGATCCGTCTCAGGGCTCGTCCGACCAGCGCAGCGGCGGCGCCTGTTCCTTCAGCGCCAGCATCGCCCCGCGCAGGGCGTCCATGAAGGCGGCGCGCTTGCCAGTCCAGGCCACCGGCTCGCCCACCAGCACCGCGCAGTTCAGGGGCACCGGCACGCTGGCCCCCTTGGGCAGCACGCGGCCCGCGCCCTGGATCCACACCGGGATCACCGGCGCCTCGGGAAAGGCCTCGGCCAGGCGCGCGACGCCGCCCTTCAGCTGGCCCATGGCGTCGGTCGCGCCGTCGCCGCGGGTGCCTTCGGGGAAGACCAGCACGATCTCGCCCGCCGCCAGGGCGGCGCGGGCCGGGGCCAGGACGTCCTCGCCCTCGCCGGAGGCGGCGCGGCGGCCGGCCTTGCTGCGGGCCACCGGCACGATGCCGATCACGTGCCGCGAGAACCAGCCGATGACCGGATCGCGCAGGAAGTAGTCGGCCGCCGCCGCCGGCCGCAGCTTCGACACCGCCCGCGAGGGAAAGATCGACAGCATCAGCAGGGTGTCGACGTGGCTGGCGTGGTTGGCGGCGACGATCGCCGGGCCCTTCAGCGGCAGGCGCTCGCGGCCGGAGACGTCGGCCCCGGTCATGAACAGGGCCAGCGGCCGGGCGACGAGGACGAGCAGGAGGAAGCGGAGCAGGCGCACGGGGCGACTAGATCAGAACCGGTCCAGCGCGAACAGCGCCAGCAGGTGGAAGTAGAGCGGGGCGGTGAAGGTCAGGCTGTCGGCCCGGTCCAGCACGCCGCCGTGGCCGGGGATGGCGTGCGAGGTGTCCTTGACCCCGATGTCGCGCTTGATGGCGCTCATGGTCACGTCGCCCGCGAAGCCCGCGGCCGGCAGCACGAAGGCGACGATGGCCAGGCCATGGCCCGACAGCGGCGTGAACACCGGCCCGACGAACCAGATCAGGGCGGCGGTGGTGATCCAGCCGCCCAGGAACCCCTCCCAGGTCTTGTTGGGGCTGACGCTGGGCAGGATCTTGCGACGGCCGAACAGCTTGCCCCAGACGTATTGGGCCACGTCGTTGAACTCGGTGGCCAGCAGCAGGAAGAAGACCAGGCCCGCGGCGCCGGCCGGCAGGTTCTCGCCCGGCGGCACGCGCATCAGGAACGCGACGAAGCCCAGGTTGTAGACGCAGGTGACCAGGCCCCAGTGGAAGGTCGCGGCGCTGGCCAGGTAGCCCTTGGTCTGGCCGATCAGGGCCATCAGCGCGGGCAATCCGAGGAACACCCACACCGGGATGAACACCAGATAGAACATGTAGCGGTCGGCGAAGATGAAGCCGTAGGCGGCCAGCAGGCACAGATAGGCCGCCAGGATCGCCGGCCGGTCCTCGCGCCGGCGCACGGCCAGCGACAGGAACTCGCGCAGGGCCAGGAACGAGATGAAGGCGAAGACGGCGGTGGTCGCCTGCCAGCCCAGCAGCAGCGCCCCGGCCAGCAGCGCCACCATCCCCCACCACGAGACGATGCGCAGCCGCAGCTCCTCGTACGACTTGCCGGGCTTCAGGCGCGGCAGGACGGCGGCGATGGCGCTGGCGACGCCCAGCAGGATCACCACCCCGGCCAAGCCCGCCAGCAGCGCGGGCGGCTGGGCGGCCAGGAAACGGCCTGCGTGTCCGGTCAGGTCGCCGACGAAATCCATGAACGCTCCCGTTCGCACTACTCCCGGTATAGCCTGTTTGGCGAAGGTTACGACCCGGGGAGTTTTCGTCGCATGCCGCGCCTGCTGCGCTCCAGCCTGGTCCACGCCGCTTTCGGCTTTCTGCTGATGGGCGGCTGGACCCTGTGGGCCAACCACGCCCACGGCCTGGTCTGGGGTCCCGCCCTGGCCCAGGGCCTGCTGTCGGCCGGGCTGACGGCGCTGCTCAAGAAGACGCTGGAGCGGCTGGACGGGCGGTTCTCGGGCTTCGTCGCCTTGGCCCTGCCGCCGGCGATCACCGCCAGCGCCATTCTGGCGACCCTGACCATCGTCCATCGCCTGATCGGCACGCCGGAACTTCTGGCGACGATCGCCTTTCCCTGGACGATGTCGACGCTGTACGCCGTCGCCTACAATGCTCGCCTGGTCGCCGAACGGAGAAAGACCGCGCCATGACCGACGCTCCCGACCTGACCAATCGCCGGCCGCTGAAGACCCGGGGCGCGGCCTGGGCCGGCCGCCTGGCCGCGGCCATCGCCGGCAAGGGGATCTCGGCCGACGTGATCTCGGGCCTGGGCCTGGCGTTCGCCGTGCTGGGCGGGGCGCTGCTGGCGGCCAGCGGCGGCGTCGAGGACGGCTGGCGATCGCTGTGCCTGATCCTGGGGGCGACCTGCGTGCAGCTGCGCCTGGCCTGCAACCTGCTCGACGGCATGGTGGCGGTGGAGCACGGCCGCGCCAGCCCCTACGGCCCGATCTGGAACGAGCTGCCCGACCGCATCGCCGACGTGCTGCTGCTGGCCGGGGCCGGCTATGGCGCGATGAGCGCCGGCTTTTCCGGCGGTCCGGCCCTGGGCTGGATCTGCGCGGCGCTGGCCATGCTGACGGCCTATGTGCGCGAGCTTGGCCGGGGGCTGGGCTTCGCCGCCGATTTCTCGGGCCCGATGGCCAAGCCGCACCGCATGGCCGCCCTGACGGCGACCTGCGCGATCGCCGCCTTCGAACCTCTGTGGCGCGGGCGGGGCGAGGTGCTGGCGGCGGGCCTGGCGGTGATCGCGGCGGGAACCCTGATCACCGTGGTCCGCCGTACGCGCACCCTGGCCGAGCGGCTGGCCGACCGGCGCTAGACGCCGACCTCGAACGCCGCTTCGGTCTTGGCCTGGACTTCGTCGACCGAAACGCCGGGCGCCAGCTCGATCAGCTTCACCGGGGTCTTGCCGCGGTTGATCTCGAACACGCCGAGCTCGGTGATCAGCAGATCCACCACGCCGGCGCCGGTCAGCGGCAGCGAGCAGGCTTTCAGCAGCTTGGGCGCGCCGGACTTCTCGCAGTGGTCCATCACGACGACCACGCGCTTGACGCCGGCCACCAGGTCCATGGCCCCGCCCATGCCCTTGACCATCTTGCCCGGCACCATCCAGTTGGCCAGGTCGCCGGTCTCCGACACCTGCATGCCGCCCAGGATCGACAGGGCGATGTGGCCGCCGCGGATCATGGCGAAGCTGTCGGCCGAGCTGAAGTACGAGCTGCTATCCAGCTCGGTGATCGTCTGCTTGCCGGCGTTGATCAGGTCGGCGTCCTCTTCGCCCTCATAGGGGAAGGGGCCCATGCCCAGCATGCCGTTCTCGCTCTGCAGCGTCACGTGCATGCCCTCGGGGATGTAGTTGGCCACCAGGGTCGGGATGCCGATGCCGAGGTTCACGTAGAAGCCGTCGCGCAGCTCCTTGGCGGCGCGGGCCGCCATCTCGTCGCGGGTCCAGGCCATTACGCTTGCTCCTTGGCTTCGCGGGGGCGCGTGGTGACGCGTTCGATGCGCTTCTCGAACTTCGCGCCCTTGATCAGGCGGTCGACGAAGATGCCGGGGGTGTGGATGTTGTCCTTGTCGAGCGCGCCGATCTCGACCAGCTCCTCGACCTCGACGACGGTGGCCTTGCCGGCCGTGGCCATCATCGGATTGAAGTTGCGGGCGGTCTTTCGGTAGACGAGGTTGCCCTCGGCGTCGGCCTTCCACGCCTTGACGATGGCGAGGTCGGCGGTCAGGCCGCGTTCCATCACGTACATCTCGCCGTCGAATTCGCGGGTTTCCTTGCCTTCGGCCACCAGGGTGCCGTAGCCGGTGCGCGTGAAGAAGGCCGGGATGCCCGCGCCGCCGGCGCGGATGCGTTCGGCCAGCGTGCCCTGCGGATTGAACTCCAGTTCGAGTTCCCCACTCAGGTATAGCTGTTCGAACAGCTTGTTCTCGCCCACATAGGACGAGACCATCTTCTTGATCTGACGGTTCTCCAGCAGGATGCCCAAGCCGAATCCGTCGACCCCGCAGTTGTTGGAGATGACCGTGAGGTCCTTGACCCCCGTCTCGCGGATCGCCGCGATCAGGTTTTCGGGAATGCCGCAGAGCCCGAAGCCCCCGGCCATGATGGTCATGCCGTCGAACAGCAGACCCGCCAACGCTTCTGCGGCGTCGGACTTCACCTTGTCGACCATGCTTCCTCCCGGAGCGACGTTCGCCGACTGCTCTCGCCCGCCGGCCGGAGAAATTCAAGCCTTGATGAATAAATTTTCCCGTCACGCGACGACGGTAGGCGGTTACGCGTGACCACCGACCCTAGCACCCCGATCGTGACGCCCGCCACCTCCGGTGCCCTCCTGACCCTGGCGCACCCGGCGCTTGAACGCTCGCGCGCCAATCGCGCCCTGGCCAAGGCGGCCAAGGCCCTTTCCGGCGTCACCTTCCATGACCTGTACGAGACCTACCCGGACTTCTCGATCGACATCGAGGCCGAGCAGCAGAAGCTGGTCGAGCACGACATCATCGCCCTGCAGTTCCCGCTGTTCTGGTACTCGCCGCCGGCCCTGATGAAGGAGTGGCTGGATCTGGTCTGGCTACACGGCTTCGCCTACGGCCTGGGCGGCGACGCCCTGGCCGGCAAGCGCCTGTTCGTGGCCTGCACCACCGGCGGGCCGGCCCAGGCCTATCACGCCAAGGGCTACAACCGCTTCACGCTGGACGAATTCCTGCGTCCGCTGGAGCAGACGGCCTATCTGTGCGGCATGGTCTGGGAAACGCCGTTCGTGGTGCACGGGGCGGCGATGAAGGACGACGAGCAGCTGAAGGCCGAGGCCCTGCGCTACCAGGCGCGGATGTCGGCCCTGCTGGCCGCCGACCACGCGGCCGAAGGAGCGTAAGCCATGGAACCGTTCCTCAAGCAGACCCTGGTCTATCTGGGCGCGGCCGTCATCTCGGTGCCGATCGCCAAGCGCCTGGGCCTGGGCTCGGTGCTGGGCTACCTGATCGCCGGCGTGCTGATCGGCCCGGCCATGCTGTCGCTGGTGGGCGAGCAGCACGACGTCATGCGCTTCGCCGAGTTCGGCGTCGTCATCCTCCTGTTCCTGATCGGCCTGGAGGTGCGCCCCTCCACCCTGTGGGAGATGCGCAAGACCATCTTCGGCCTGGGCGGCGCCCAGGTGGTGGGCACGGCCCTGGCCGTGGCCGCCATCGGCTACCTGCTGGGCCTGCCCTGGCAGACGGCGCTCGCCGTGGGCCTCGTGCTGGCCATGTCGTCGACCGCCATCGTGCTGCAGACCCTCGACGAGAAGGGCCTGCGCCAGGGGCCGGTCGGCCGCGCCGCCTTCGGGGTGCTGCTGCTGCAGGACCTGGCGGTGATCCCGATGTTCGCCCTCTTGCCGCTCTTAGCCACCGTGGCGCCCGACGCCCATGCCAGCGACGCCGGCGGCCATGGCGCGAGCCTGATCTCGCACCTGCCGGCCTGGGCTCAGGGCCTGGCCGTGCTGGGCGCGGTGGGCGTGGTCGTCGGCAGCGGACGGTTCATCGTGCGGCCGATCTTCCGCTTCATCGCCGAGGCCCGCCTGCGCGAGATCTTCACCGCCGCCGCCCTGCTGATCGTCGTCGGCGTCGCGGGCCTGATGCAGTCGGTGGGCCTGTCGCCGGCGCTGGGCGCGTTCCTGGCCGGCGTGGTGCTGGCCGAAAGCGAGTTCCGCCGCGAACTGGAGACCGACATCGAGCCGTTCCGCGGCCTGCTGCTCGGCCTCTTCTTCATCACCGTCGGCGCGGGCATCGACCTGACCCTGATCGCCCGCCAGCCCCTGACCCTGATCGGCCTGGTGCTGGGCCTGATGGTGCTGAAGTTCGCGGTGATGTTCGGCATCGCCCGCATCGCCGGGGCGCAGGGGCGCAGCGCCGCCGCCGTGGCCACGGCCCTGGCCCAGGGCGGCGAGTTCGCCTTCGTGCTGCTGAGCTTCACGGTCGGGGCTGGCGTCATCGGCGCGGACCTGGCCGCCCTGCTGACCGCCACGGTCGCGGTCTCGATGGCCCTGACGCCGGTGGCGATGATCCTCTACGAGCGCATCGCCGAGCTGATGAACGCGGCGGTTCCCGACGTCGAGCCCGAGGCCCCGCAGTTCGACGAGGGTGAGCCCGACATCATCATCGCGGGCTTTGGGCGCTTTGGTCAGATCACGGGTCGCCTGCTGCAGGCCAACGGTTTCAAGTCGACGGTTCTCGACAGCGACATCGAGCAGATCGAACTGCTGCGCCGCTTCGGCCGGCGGGTGCACTATGGCGACGCCACGCGCCTTGACCTGCTGCGCGCCGCCGGGGCCGAGCACGCCCGTATGCTGATCGTCGCCCTGGACGACCGCGAGAAGACCGCCGAGCTGGTCGAGACCGCCCGCCGGGCCTTCCCCAACCTGATCATCCTGGCCCGCGCCTGGGACCGCCGCCACGCCTACGATCTTCTGGCCAACGGCGCCGACGCGGTGGAGCGCGAGACCTTCGAGGCGGCCCTGGCGCTGGGCAGCACCGCGCTGCAGAAGCTGGGCTTCCGCGCCCACAAGGCCTTCCGCGCCACCTCGTTCTTCCGCCGCCACGACCGCAAGACCTTCGAGGACCTCAAGCCGATGTGGGGCCAGGAAGAGGCCTACATCCTGGCCTCCCGCGACGCGGCCCAGACCATGGACCGGCTGCTGGCCGCCGACCTTGCGCGCATGCGTCCGGGCGAGGCCGGCGGGGCCTGGGATACGGCCGCCCGCGACGAGGAGCTGCGCAAGCTGGCCCAGCGCAAAGGTGGCGCGGGGGGGCAAGCCGAACCCGCCGAAGCCGACGGCTGGACGGGAACGCCTCCGCAGGGCTAAGGCTGGATCAAGGAAGGGCCGGGACGGTCCGGGAACGACGGGAAAGAAGCGGCATGTATCTGGAGTGCTATCCCACCGAGAGCCGGCCGCCGGAGATCGTGCCGGGGCGCCCGCAGCGGGCCTGGATGGACAACTTCGCCGACCGCCACCCCTATCGCTGCCTGCCGCTGACCATGGCCAACACCACCGGCTGGGAGATCCTGTGCCCGGTCGGCTTCGAGGCCACCTGGAACGGCGGCGTCCACCAGAACGACATCACCTTCAAGTCCGACCACCCGCACCCGGGCTTCGACGACTTCGTCAAGTCGCACTTCTCGCGCGGGACGATCACCTTCCACACCGGCTATCTGTTCCGCACGCCGCCGGACTGGCTGATCTGGACGATGGGCCCGCCCAACCACATCAAGGACGGCATCCAGCCGCTGGCCGGCCTGGTCGAGACCGACTGGTTGCCGTTCCCCTTCACGATGAACTGGGTGTTCACGCGTCCCGGCACGGTGAAGTTCGCCAAGGGCGAGCCGTTCTGCTTCATCACCATGATCCAGGACAAGCCGCTGGAGACGGTGCAGCCGGTCATCCGGCACTTCAACTCCAACCCCGACATGCGCAAGCAGTACGACGTCTGGGCCGAGAAGCGCGGCGAGTTCAACGCCCGCATCGCCGCCCGCGACCCGGCCGCCACCAAGGAGGCCTGGCAGCGCTTCTACTTCAAGGGCGAACTGCCCGAGGAGATCGAGGCCCCCGCCCCCAAGGGCCACGTCAACAAGCGCCGCCTGAAGGCCCCGAAGATCGGGTTCTGACGGCGGGGCTCAGACCCCCAGCCGCCCCCGCAGGCGCTCGGCCACCGCGCCCAGGGTGATCGTCGACAGGGCGTCCTGCACCGCCAGCGGCACGCCCTCGGGCGCGGCCTGCACCAGCTTGCTGGTGAAGTCGGTGATGGCGGTGATGTGCTGGGCCAGGTGGTCGACCGTGTGCAGTTCCTGCATCACGGCCAGGCGCGATTCCGGCGGCGTGTTCTCGAGGATCTTGCCCAGCGCGCTGTCGAGGTGTCCGCAGGCTTCGGCGGCCAGCGACATCTCGACGGACAGCGCTTCGAGCACGGCGGCCAGATCGGGCGTGGTGATGGTTTCCGCGGACATGGTTTCCCCCAGTATTAAGTCTGTCGCCATACCTGACGCAGCGCGTCTTGCCGCCGACTTAAGGGCCGGCGGCGGTGCGACAAATTGACCAACGTTTCTTGGCGGCATGGGTTCTCACGCCGCCGAAGGAACGCTCCGTGTGCGTTTCCAGGCGCCGTAGGCGAAGGCGGCCACGCCCAGCCAGATGAAGACGAACGACAGGGCCCGCAGCGGCGTGAAGGCCTCGCCCAGGAACACGCCCAGCAGGAACTGCAGGGTGGGCGCGATGAACTGCAGGAAACCCATGGCGCTTAAGGGCAGGCGGCGGGCCGACCAGGCGAACAGGGCCAGCGGCACGACCGTCGCCGGGCCGGCGGCCAGCAGCAGGATCGCCGTGCGGGCGTCCTGGGTGAAGTGCCCCGCGCCGGTCGACTGCAGATGCCAGACATAGAGCAGGCCGGGGATCGCCAGATAGGCGCACTCGATGAAGAGGCCCGTCTGGGCGTCGGCCTTCACCTGCTTCTTGAGGATCGCATAGATGCAGAAGCTCAAGGCCAGGCCCAGCGACACCAGCGGCAGGTGGCCGAGCGCAATGGTCTGGATGGCCACGCCGATCGCCGCCAGGCCGATGGCGACCTTGCCCTCGGTGCTCATCCGCTCGCGGAACAGCAGGGCGCCGGCGGCCATGTTCATCAGCGGGTTGATGTAGTAGCCGAGGCTGGCCTCGATCACCCGGCCGGCGTTCACCGCCAGCACGTAGATCGTCCAGTTGCCGAAGATCGCCAGGGTCGAGAGCAGCAGGATCCCGAGGGTCTTGGGCTGGCGCAGCACCTGCGCCACCTGGCCGCCCTGGCGGGCCAGCAGCACGAGGCCCCCGGCCCAGATCACCGACCACAGTGTCCGGTGCGCGATCATCTCGAACGAGGTGACGCCCATGACCGACAGGGTGTGGAAATAGAGGGGCAGGAAGCCCCAGAGCAGATAGCAGCCGACGCCGGCCAGATAGGCCGAACGCGCGTCGCCGTTCTGGCCGCCAACAGTACTGGAAGTCATGGACCGCACCTTTCGCGGAGGGATCTGACAGATGGGGATCCCGGCGTCCGCCCACATCTTGCGGGCCCGCGCTTTGCGGAAGGGTGCGAAGTATCGCCGAAAGGCGGTTCCCGTCGTCCCTCCGCTGGCGGAAGGACGACGGGGGAAGTCGTCCTAGGCCAGGGTCTTCTGCTTGATCAGGCCCTTGTCGTGCAGCAGCTGGGCGATCTGCACGGCGTTCAGGGCCGCGCCCTTGCGCAGGTTGTCGGCGACGCACCAGAGGGCGATGCCGTGCTCGACGGTCGGGTCCTTGCGGATGCGCGACACGTAGACCGGGAACTCGCCCTGGCTTTCCTTCGGCGTGATGTAGCCGCCGTTCTCGCGCTTATCGACCACCACGATGCCTTCGGCGTCGCGCAGGATCTCGCGGGCGTCGTCCTCGTCCAGCGGGCCGGTGAACTCGATGTTGACCGACTCCGAGTGGCCCACCATCACCGGCACGCGCACGCAGGTGGCGACCAGCTGGATGGCCGGATCCAGGATCTTCTGGGTCTCGACGGTCATCTTCCACTCTTCCTTGGTGAAGCCGTCGTCCATGAAGACGTCGATGTGGGGGATGACGTTGAAGGCGATCTGCTTGGTGAACTTCTTGGGCTCGGGCGCGCCCAGGACGAAGACGCCCTTGGTCTGGTCCCACAGCTCGTCCATGCCTTCCTTGCCCGCGCCGGAAACCGACTGGTAGGTCGACACCACCACGCGCTTGATCGGCACCTCGTCGTGCAGCGGCTTCAGCGCCACCACCAGCTGGGCGGTCGAGCAGTTGGGGTTGGCGATGATGTTCTTGGGGATGGAGTTGACGGCGTCCGGGTTCACTTCCGGCACCACCAGCGGCACGTCCGGGTCCATCCGGAAGTGGCTGGAGTTGTCGATGACGATGGCGCCGGCCGCGCCGATCTTCTCGCCCCAGGCGGCCGAGATCGACCCGCCGGCGCTCATCAGCACGATGTCGACCTTCGAGAAGTCGAACTGCTCCAGGTCCTCGCACTTGAGGATCTGGTTGCCGAACGAGACCTCGGTGCCGATGGATTTGCGCGAGGCGATGGCGTGCATCTTCTCCACGGGGAATTTCACTTCCTCGAGGATGTTGAACATCTCGCGGCCCACGTTGCCCGTGGCGCCGACCACGGCGACCCGGTAACCCATCGCAGTCTCCAATCTTTCAGCCCCGACAAGGGGAAATGCGCCGTCCCGTTACGCCTCGTAACGCGGGTAGGCAAGGGCATGGTTTTTCAAAGATGGCGGCGAATGGCCGCGTCTGGAGGAAAAATCTTGCTGGCGTCTATATGGGGAGGATCGGGCGGCTCCCTAAGGGGTCGTCGGACGCTTCGTCCAACTGGACAGCAAGCCCGCGCCGGGCGCATACCCACGCCATGCGCAAGCACGACGCCGACGTCATCATCGCCGGGGCCGGCATGGCCGGAACCACCCTGGCGCTCGCCCTCGCTTCCGGCGGCGTCAAGCCGCTGCTGGTCGATCCGCAGCCCTTCGACGCCCAGCTGGCTCCGACCTTTGACGGCCGCTCGTCGGCCATCGCCTATTCGTCGTTCCGCCAGTGGCGGGCGATCGGCGCGGGCGAGGCCCTGGCGACCCACGCCCAGCGCATCGAGCAGATCCTGGTCACCGACGGCAAGGCGCCGGGCGCCGCCTCGGGCAAGCCCTCGCCCTTCTTCCTGCGTTTCGACAGCGGCGAGATCGCCGACCGTTCGGAAGGCGAGCCCCTCGGCTATCTGATCGAGAACCGCCAGATCCGCGCGGCCCTGTCCAAGGTGGCGATCGAAAAGGGCCTGGAGGTCATCGCCCCGGCCGGCGCGACCGGCCTGGAGGTCGACGCCTCCGAAGCCCGCGTGACCCTGAGCGACGGCCGGGTGCTGAGCGCGCCGCTGGCGGTCAGCGCCGAGGGGCGCAACTCGGCCCTGCGCAAGGCCGCCGGCATCGGCGACATCGGCTGGGGCTACGGCCAGAGCGGCGTCGTCGCCACGGTGAAGATGCAGCACCCGCACGAGGGCGTGGCGCACGAATATTTCCTGCCCAGCGGCCCGTTCGCCATCCTGCCGCTGACCGACAACCGCGCCAGCCTGGTCTGGACCGAGAGCACCGCCCGCGGCGAGGCCCTGCGCCATGCCAGCCCCGAGGCCTTCCATGCCCACCTGATGCGCCGGTTCGGCGATTTCCTGGGACAGGTCGAGATGGCCGGGCCGGTGTTCGTCTATCCGCTGTCGCTGTCGCTGGCCGAGCGCCTGGTCGCGCCGCGCCTGGCCTTGATCGGCGACGCCGCTCACGGCGTGCACCCGATCGCGGGCCAGGGCCTGAACCTGGGCCTCAAGGACGCCGCGGCCCTCGCCGAGGTGGTGGTCGAGGCGATCCGCAACGGCGAGGACATCGGCGCCGAGGCGACGCTGGAGCGCTACGCCCGCTGGCGGCGGTTCGACAACGTCACCAACGCCCTGGCCTTCGACGGCTTCGTGCGATTGTTCTCGAACGACAATCCGCTGCTGCGCGTCGCGCGCGGCGTCGGCATGGCGGCGGTCAACCGCATCGCCCCGGCGCGCCGGTTCTTCATGCACGAAGCTGGCGGCGGGGTGGGCGACCTGCCGAAATTGCTCAGAGGATCACCTCTCCTGTAAGGAGAGGTGTTTTTCCTACTCCCCGTCCGCTAGGCTGCGGGCCTCTTCCGGCAGCATGATCGGCACGCCGTCGCGGATCGGATAGGCCAGCTTGGCCGTATGGCTGACGAGCTCGCCGCGGGCGCGGTCGTAGAACAGCGGCGCGCGGGTCACCGGGCAGACCAGCACCTCCAGCAGGCGCGGATCGACGTCGACGGGCGGTGGCGGAGGAGCAGCGGTCATGGCGCTGTTCTAGAGCCGGCCGGCCGATAGGGAAAGCCCCGTGGCCGGAACCTCTCGCGCATGCTCGCGGTTGTCGCAGAAGCGATAACAACGATCTCGGATAGCGACATGACCGTCATCGAACGGACCTTCCTGGCCGCCGCCGTGGCCACAAGCACCCTCACCCTCGCCGCGTGCGGCTCCATGGGAGGCGGCATGGGCGGCGAAAGCGCCTACAGCCCGCGGCTGTCCAACCAGGCCAGCGACGAGAAGGCCTTCGCCAGCACCTTCGTCTCGTGCCGCGACGAGGTGCGCGCGGGCAAGACCAGCGGCTTCAAGGTGCACCCGGCCAGCGCCACGGCCCGCGACCTGCAGCCCGGCCCCACCGGCCTGGTGCTCAAGGTCCCCTACGACAAGGCCAAAGGCTCCAAGGGCGTGCGCGCCGCGCTGGACGAGCGGCACAAGGCCGCCATGGGGCAGTGCCTGTCCGAAAACGGCTACCAGGTGGCCGCCTGGGATGCAGTGAAGCCCTGACCGTCGCCATTCGTCTGCAGGGACTTCTCAGCGCCCTCCGTTTCGCTACCATGGGTGGTGATCAACGGAGAGCTCGCGATGTCGATCTTCAAGGCGCTGACCCGGTTCGCTGACTTCAAGGGCCGGTCGGACCGGTCGGAGTTCCTGCAGTTCCTGCTTCTGGCCCTGACCCTGGCGGTGGTCACGGCCTGCACCTGGAGCATGGCCTGGGGCCTGGCCGACGGCCTGCGCGGCCTGCCGCCGCACAAGCCGGCCTCGCTACTGCCCTATGTCGGCCTGTTCCTGGCGATCCCGGCGCTGTCGCTGGCCATTCGCCGGCTGCACGACATCGACCGCAGCGGCTGGTGGCTGCTGCTCAACCTCGTGCCGGGCGGGATCGCGGTGCTGATCGTCTTCGTCCTGCAGGACGGCACGCCCGGCGACAACCGCTTCGGACCCGAGCAGCCGAAGGCGGCCGGTCCGGTCGTCGCGGCCTGAGCCCCTACTGCACCGACGGCGGCTCGTCGTCGTCCTGGGCGGCGTCGATCTCCAGCAGCGCGACCAGGGTGCTGCGGCGGTCGGCGATGGTGCGGGCCTCCAGCAGGGCCTGCTTTTCCAGCGGATCGAACGGCAGGGCCATGGCCAGGCTGTTGATCAGGGCGTCGGACGGCGCGGCCTGGGCCTCGTTCCAGTCGATGGCCAGGCCGCGGTGGTCGAGATAGCGGCGCAGGGCGTTGAGCAGCGGCGCGGCGTCGCCGACCGCCTCCTGCTGGTCCTCGCGCAGATCCAGGTCGAAGGGCGTGAAATCGGCCCGCACCTGGCGATAGGGCGTGCGCGCCGGCAGCTCCTCGCCCAGCCGGAACCGCGCCACCCCGGTCAGGGTGATCAGGTAGCGGCCGTCGCTGGTCTCGGCGAAAGTGGTCACCCGGCCCGCGCAGCCGATCGGGGCCAGGGCCGGCCGCGAGGCGTCGCCGCCGGGCCGGGTCTGGACCATGCCGATCATCCGCTCGCCCGACATGGCGTCATCGAGCATGTTGAGATAGCGCGGCTCGAAGATGTTGAGCGGCAGCTGGCCGCCGGGAAGCAGCAGCGCCCCGTCCAGCGGGAACACGGGGATCACCAGCGGCAGGTCGAGGGTCTTCCGGTATACGCCCGGCATGGCGGCCTCCTTGACTGGGTCGGTTCTGAACGCTTGTTCCGGCGGAACGGGTCCCTGGACTTCTAGCTGAAAAGGATCGACGACAGGCGCTTGCGGCCCTGCTTGGCCACTTCCGAGGTCGGGCCGGCGGCCTCGAACACCGTCAGCAGCTGCTTGCGGGCCGCGTCGTCGTTCCAGGTCCGGTCGCGCTGGATGATGGTCAGCAGGTGGTCGCAGGCCGCGTCCAGGCGGCCGGCGCCGGCCAGGGCCTTGGCCAGTTCCAGCCGGGCCTCGTGATCGTCGGCGTTTGCGGCCAGGCGCTGTTCGAAGGCGGCGGTTTCGGACGGGGCGGCCTCGGCCAGCTTGAGCGCGGCGCGCACGCTTTCCAGGTCCGGGTCCTTGGCGTTCTCGGGCGCGCGGGCGACGATCTCGGCGGCCAGATCGGCGTCGCCGCCGGCCAGGTAGCAGCGCGCCAGCCCGCCCAGCGCCTTGATGTTCTCCGGCTCCATCTGCAGCACCTGGGCGAAGGCCTGGGCCGCGCCGCCCAGATCGCCCAGCTCCAGGCTCTCCTTGGCCATGGCCAGCAGCTCGTCCACGGCGCCGGCTTCGGGCGGGCCCGAGATGCGGTCGACGAACTGCCGGATCTGGCTTTCGGGCAGGGCGCCCTGGAAGCCGTCCACCGGCTGGCCGTCGACGAAGGCGTAGACGGTGGGGATCGACTGCACGCGCAGCTGGCCGGCGAAGCCCGGATTCTTGTCGACGTCGATCTTGACCAGCTTCACCGCGCCCTTGGCGGCGGTGACCACCTTCTCCAGCGCCGGGGTCAGCTGGCGGCAGGGGCCGCACCAGGTGGCCCAGAAGTCGACGATGACCGGCTGGGTCTTCGAGGCCTCGATGACGTCGGCCATGAAGCTGGCGTCGGTGCCGTCCTTGATGTGCTCGCTCTTGCCGCCGGCCGGGATGGGGGCCGGCTTTTCACCGATCAGGGACATGACTGCTTCTTCTCTCGTGCGCGGACGCTCAGCGCCGCAAGATGGTCCTTGGCGAGGCGGTTCGCAATCGGGAGGAGAAGGCTTCTTGCCGGGAAGCGGCCCGTTGGCGATGGTAAGCCTCGCCCGCCGGGGGCGTTCCGCAGGGACCGACATGATCCGCCGCCATCCGCTTCACCTGTCGCTGGCCCTGTCGTGCGTGGGGGCGTTCGGCCTGGGGGGCGGTCCGGCCATGGCGGCCAGGCTGTCCTGCGAGCCGCTCTACGCCTTCATTCGCGCGACCCCGCCGACCGACAGCTACGAGGCGGTGTTCTACCGCTCGACCGAGGGGGATCTGGGCGCATTCAACATGAACCCGGTTCTGGCCAGCTCGCCAGAGACGCCGACGCAGGCGCGCATGCTGCTGTGGGACGGCTATCGCGGGCAGCTGCACCATGCGGTGCTGGAAACGATGGCCCGGCAGCTGCGCGACTGCCTTTCGACGCCGGCGGGCCGCCGGCTGTCGGCGAAGCGCCCCGTGAAGGTCAACACCGACTGCACGGGCTATTCCTCCGAGGATGAAGGCCCGTGCGTGCGCGTCAATGTCGGGGCCAGGCGCTAGCCGACGAGCGCCATCGCCTCGAAGTCGACGATCATCGGCTCGACCCCCAGCGCCGCCAGGAACCGGCGAAAGCCCGCCTGGCTGACGGCGGTGGTGGCGTCGTTCTTCAGCGGGTGGAAGTTCACCGGGTCAGCCTGCGCCAGCGCCTTGTCGAGCACGAAGCGGATCCGGCGGTCCTTGTCGTTGATCAGGCCGAAGGCGGTGACCGAGCCGGGCGTGACGCCCAGGGTCTCGACCATCATCGCCTCGGGGCCGAACGACAGCCGGCCCGAGCCGATCACGTGATGCAGCTTCTTGAGGTCGATGGTCGTCTCGCCCAGCGCCGAGATCAGCCACAGCTGGCCCTTGGCGTCCTTGAGGAACAGGTTCTTGGTGTGGCCGCCGGGCAGGGCCTTCTTGATCTCCAGCCCCTCCTCGACGCGGAACACCGGCGGGTGGTCGAGGGTGGCGTGGTCGACGTCGTTGGCGTCGAAGAAGGCGATGAGGTCGGCGCGGGTCTTCATGGCCCCTGTAAAGCGAAAGGCGGGACGGCTGGTCAAGCCGCCCCGCCCTCCGGAAGGCGATCCTGCCTCGCCGACTACTGGGTCAGCGGGCGCAGGATGATCTCGACCCGGCGGTTCTGGGCGCGGCCCTCGGCGGTGTCGTTGGAGGCGATCGGCTGGCGCTCGCCCTGGCCGGCCACGAAGACGCGGTCGGGCAGCACCCGGCCGGGACCGGTCAGATAGCTGGCCACCGAGCCGGCGCGACGCTCGGACAGGGCCTGGTTGTAGTCGTCCGGGCCGCTGCTGTCGGCGTGGCCGACGACGTCGATGGTGGTCTGCGGATAGGCGTTCAGGGTGCGGGCCACGTCGTCGAGCACGCGGGTGAACTGCGGCTGCACGTCCGACTTGTCGACCGCGAAGGTCACGTCGCTGGGCATGACCAGCACGATCTGGTCGCCGTTGCGGCGGATCATCACGCCCGAGCCTTCCAGGCTGCGGCGGAAGTCGGCCTGCTGGCGGTCCATGTAGTTGCCGACCGCGCCGCCGGCCAGGGCGCCGATGCCGGCGCCGATCAGGGCGTTCTTGCGGCCCTGCTCGCCCTTGTTGGTGTTGGTCAGGTAGCCCAGCAGGGCGCCGCCGGCCGCGCCGGCCAGGGCGCCGGTGCCGGTGTTGTTGCGCACGGGCATGCCCGTGTAGGGGTCGGTGGTGGTGCAGGCCGTCATCGCGCCAGCGCCGATCAGGAGCGCGCCGAGAGCGGCGGCGCGGAACGCGGTCTTCTTGGTCATCATCACCGGGGTCCTGTCGTTGTTCGTGCCGAGAGTAGGCTAAGCCGGGCAAACGCGCCCGTTTATAGTCAAGTTCCGACAAACCAGATGAGCGGGGAATGAACGGCCTTCGTTCCGCCGCCTGTTGGGTGTAGTAAGGCCCGTCTTACTAATCCGCGAAGGCCAACCGTGTCCGCATCCGCCATCGAGCCCATCTCCTTCACCCTCTACAGCAAGGACTTCGCGCGCTTCGCCCAGGAGCTGGGCGCGTCGTTCGAACGCTATGGCTTCGCTGTGCTGTCGGAGTACGACCTGCCGCAGGACCGCATCGACGCGGCGATCTCTGACACCAAGGCCTTCTTCGCCCTGCCGGTCGAGACCAAGAAGCAGTACGCCGGGGTCAAGGGCGGCGCGCGCGGCTACATCCCGTTCGGGGTCGAGACCGCCAAGGGCGCCACCCACTACGACCTGAAGGAATTCTGGCACATGGGCCGCGACCTGCCGCCCGGCCACCGCTTCCGCGCCACCATGGCCGACAACGTCTGGCCGGCCGAGATCCCGGCCTTCAAGCATGACGTCAGCTGGCTGTACAACGCGCTCGACAGCATGGGCGGCAAGGTGCTGGAGGCGATCGCCACCTACCTGAAGCTCGACCGCGAGTTCTTCAAGCCGACCGTCGAGAACGGCAACTCGGTGCTGCGCCTGCTCCACTATCCGCCGATCCCGCAGGACGCCACCGGCGTGCGCGCCGGCGCCCACGGCGACATCAACACCATTACGCTGCTGCTCGGCGCCGAGGAGGGCGGTCTCGAACTGCTCGACCGCAACGGCGAGTGGCTGCCGATCAACCCGCCGCCGGGCTGCATCGTCATCAACATCGGCGACATGCTCGAGCGCCTGACCAACCACGTCCTGCCCTCGACCATCCACCGCGTGCAGAACCCGCCGCCCGAGCGCCGCCACCTGCCGCGCTACTCGACGCCGTTCTTCCTGCACTTCGCGTCGGACTACGAGATCAAGACCCTGGACAACTGCGTCACGCCGGAAAACCCGGACCGCTATCCGGAGTCGATCACCGCCGACGAGTTCCTCCAGCAGCGCCTGCGCGAGATCAAGCTGGCCTGATCGGGCCGGCCCTGGATCCAGAATGACGAAGGCCCCGTCCTCGCGGACGGGGCCTTTTTCATGCGCCGCGCCTCGCGGCTGGCTGCTTGGCGGCCCGCTACTTGGCGATCCGCAGGGCCGAGATCTCCTGGGCGATCGACTTGAACGCGGTCTTCAGTTCGCCGCCGGTGGCCGGGAAATAGGCCTGGGTGGTCTTGGTGGCGCAGGCCGTCAGCATCGACTTGGCCGTGGAGTCGACGTCAAAGCCGACCGTGAAGATGATCACGTTCTTGGCCTTGATCTTGGTGCACAGCTCCTTGGCCTGGGCGGTGGCGTCGCCGTTGGTGGCGTTGCAGTTGATGTGGTCGGAGGCCGAGCCGGAGCCTGAGCCGGCGTTGGCGGCGATCACGCCCTTGCAGTAGGGGGTGTTGAAGGCGCCGTCGGTCATCATCACGACGATCTTCATGGTCTCGGCCGTGCCGTAGGCGGCCGGCTTCTGGCTGGTGTTCGGCCACAGATAGCTGAAGTTGGGCGACACCATGTACCAGCCCCAGGCCAGACCGATCTGGCCCGCCGTCGAGCCGCCGTCCTCCAGCGCCGAGATCTGGTTCTTCAGCACCGTGCGGTCGGCGCTCAGGGGCGTGATCTTGGGCTCGGGGCAGGGGTTGGACGAGGCCGGATAGTTGCGGCCGACCAGGGCGGTGGTCGGGGCGTCGTCGGTATAGGCGTAGGTTCCGGTGCGCTCGGTGGCGCAGGTGCTCAGCGCCAGGGTCTTGGCGCTGCCGCTGGCGTTGGTGAAGTTGAGGTTGGCGCAGCTGATGTCGCTGCGCGAGGTGCTCTGGCACGAGCCGTTGCCGTTCGCGCCGGCCGTGGTGGCGGCGTAGGTCGTGCTGGCCGTGGGCGACAGGTTGCTGGTCATGGCCAGGCCCGAGACCGCCGTGATGGTCGGGGTGGCGCTGTTGAGCGCGGTCAGGCCGGTGATGCCGGTCAGCTTCAGCTGGTCGCCCGACTGGAAGACGTGCGAGGCCTTGGTCGTGAAGACGAAGGTGCAGCCCGAGTTCAAGCACTTGTAGACCGAGCCGCCGGTGCCGGCGGTGACCGACGTGCCCGACTGGTTGGCGCCGGTGAACTTGGTGGTCGAGGCCACCGAAGTCACCTTCAGCACCTTGCCGTTCATGCTGCTCTGGTTGGAGCCGAACACCATGGCGTAGTCGTTGACGGCCAGGCCGTGGGCGGCCGAGGTGGTGACCGTCGGCGAGGTGGTGTTGCCGGTGAAGCTCGACACGGTCTTGCTGACGCCGGTGTTCCACGCCGCGGTGGCCAGCGGCGAGTTCGGGATCGCGCCGCGAACGGCGTCGGCGTAGGTGTCGACATTGACGCCCATCGAGTAGGGCACGATGGCGACCTTGGAGTAGTAGGGCGTCTGGACGTCCTGCACGACGATGTCCACCAGATCGGTCGCGGCGGTCTTCAGGTCGGTGATGCGGGTGCCGGCCATCGAGCCGGTGATGTCGAGCACCAGGGCGATTTCCAGGTTGTTGGCGGCGCGCACCACCACCGACTGGGCGCCGACGGTCAGCTTGTTCCTGCCGATCAGCCCCAGGATGATCGGGTCGATGGTGACGCTGGCGGTGCCGGTGACCTGCTTGCCGTTGGTCGAGCCGACGAAGTTGGAGCTGGTCGCGGTCTTGCCGAGCTCGGCGACCAGCGCCGCCTGGCCCAGTGCGGTCAGGGTCGCGGTGTCGGTGGCGGTCGAGCGGGCCGCGATCAGGGTGGCCGCGTCCAGGGAGTCCTGCAGGCGCCGGCGCTCGACGCTCATGCGGCTGAGATCGAAGACGCCGAACACCAGCAGGCACAGGGGGATCAGGCTGAGCGCCACCCAGACGGCGAGGGCGCCGCGGCGGTCGGATCGAAAGCCGCGCAGGCGCGCTGTGGCGCGGGCGAACGCCTCGCCCATGCGGGCGATGGTGCGGCTGCGGACGATCATTGGCGACGACCCCTGGTTCTTTCGCCGGTCAGCATGGCAGGCGACGGTGAACAGGCGGCAAACGGCGCGAAAATTCGCGTTTCTGGGCGCCGGCGCCGGATGGCGGCCGCGGAGGGCTCAGGCGGCGCTGGCCGAACGCCGACCCGCCAAAGGCCGGTTGGCGCCTCGCCTGGAGCGGTCTAGGCAAGGCGCCGACAGGCTGAAGGCGAGGCGGGCATGGACGGTTTCAATCGGCGTACGGTGCTGGGCGGCGCGACCGCGGGCCTGGCGCTCTCGTTGGCCCCGACGGCCTTCGCCGCGACCGGGCGGGCCAAGGTGCTGATGCTGTCGGACCTGCATTCGGCCTATGGCATCACCCCGGCCCTGCTTGCGGCCATGCGCCGCATCGTCCGCCGGGACGCCTCGCCCAGCCTGATCCTGCTGAACGGCGACCTGTTCGAGGCGGGCAACGTGGTGGCCAAGCGCACCGACGGCGCGCTGGACTGGGCCTTCCTGGAAGCCGTCGCCAAGCTGGCGCCGACGGTGATCAACATCGGCAACCATGACGCCGACCTGGTGGAGGACATCGCCGCCGCCGCCGATCGCGCCCGGGCGCTGGGCATCACCGTGATCAGCAACATCGTCGACAAGCGCACCGGCCGGCCGGTGGCCTCCTCGCGGGCCACGCTTGACCTGGGCTTCCCGGTCCACCTGATCGGCTGGGCGACGAACTCGATCGACACCTATCCCAAGGCGATCCGTCCGGACCTCGCCATCCCGGCCCCGACGCCTTGGGCCCAGGCCAACCTGCCGGCCGCGCCGCCGCAGGATGGCATGCTGGTGGTGATGAGCCACGCGGGCCTGCCCGCCGACCGGCCGCTGCTGGCGGGCCTGCCCGAGCGCACCCTGTTCCTGGGCGGCCACAACCACGTGACGGTCGAGCACCGCCAGGGGACCAGCCGCTACGTCCACACCGGCGCCTGGGGCCAGCCGCTGACGGTCGCCACGATCGACCGCGCCCGCAAGGCCGACCCGATCCGCATCTCGCGCGTGGTGGTGGATCCGCGTGGTCCGGCCGATCCGGCCCTGGCGCGCAAGGTCGGCGACACCCTCGCCGCGACCCTGACGCCCGAGGAGCGGGCGGTGGTCGCCAAGGTCCCCAAGGCCTTGTCGCTGGGCGACACCGGCCGTCATGTCGCCGGACTGATGGCCAAGGCGGCCGGCGCCGACATCGGCTTCATGGGCCACACCACCCTGGGCATGGGCCTGCCGGCCGGCGACCTTTCCCGCTACGCCTACGACGCGGTGGTGCGCTTCGACGGCAGGATCGTGAAGGCGCAGGTGGACGCCGCCACTCTTGCCGACATCCTGACCCGCACCGACCAGGACCGAGGCTTCCCGTTCGACAAGCTCACGGGCGACTTCGCCTACGCCAGCGGTCCCACGCGACCCGACAAGACCCACCTGACCCTCGTCACCACCGACTGGTGCGCGGGCCGCCAGCACGAGTATTTCGGCCGCGAGGATCTGGTGTTCAGCGAGACCGGCCTGAAGGTGAAGCCGTCGATCCTGGCCGGATTGGCGGCGCGCTGAGCGCGTCTGGACGGAAGTGGTGTCGCTGATACTGTCTCGCCATGGACGCGCAGATCACCGAGAGCCAACTCCTCGCCCGGTATGGGCGGGGAGAGAGAGTGTTCTCGAACCTCGACATCGTCGCCGACGGGTCCGACGCCCTCGAAGGCGCCGTCTTGGACGGTGTCGAGATGCGGGGCTGTTGCCTCGCCGTTTCGCTGCGCGGGACGTCGCTCCGCAGTTCCTGGATGCGCTGCAATCTCAAGACCTGCGACTTCACCGGCGCAGACCTGACGGGGGCCGATTTCCGCGATGCGGCCCTATGCGCAACCACCTTTCAGGGGGCGAAGATGGAAGGCGCACGGTTCGCCGGCGCCTTCTTCCACAGCTACAGTCTCGCTGACGGCGAGACGCCCGACTGGTAGGCGCTACTCCACCGTCACCGATTTCGCCAGGTTGCGCGGCTGGTCGACGTCCGCGCCCTTGATCACCGCCACGTGGTAGGCCAGCAGCTGGATCGGGGCCGACATCACCAGGGTCGAGACCAGCGGATCGCTGGCCGGGGCGGTGACCACCACCTTGGCGCCTTCGGGGGCGTGCTTCACGCCTTCGGTGTCGGTGATGAAGATCACCTGGCCGCCGCGCGCCATGACCTCGCTCATGTTCGAGGCCGACTTTTCGAACCAGCTGTCGTGGGGCGCCAGGATGACGATCGGGGTCTTGTCGTCGACCAGGGCGATCGGGCCGTGCTTCAGCTCGCCGGCGGCGTAGCCCTCGGCGTGGATGTAGCTGATCTCCTTGAGCTTCAGCGCGCCTTCCAGGGCCAGGGCCGACATGGGGCCGCGGCCCAGATAGAGCACGTCGCGGGCCTTGGCCACGTCGGCGGCGATCTCCTTGATCGCGCCTTCCAGGCCGATGGCCTCGGCGATCAGGCGCGGGGCCTCCAGCAACACCTTCACCAGGCGTTGCTCCTCGGCCGCGTCGATGGTCCCGCGGGCCTTGGCGGCGGCCACGGCGATGGCGGTCAGCACGCTGACCTGGGCGGTGAAGGCCTTGGTCGAGGCCACGCCGATCTCGGGCCCGCAGTGGATCGGCCAGACCACGTCGACCTCGCGGGCCATGGTCGACTCGGTGGCGTTGACCACGACGGCGCTCTTCATGCCCTTGGCCTTGCAGTAGCGCAGGGCGGCCAGCGTGTCGGCGGTCTCGCCCGACTGCGACATGGCCACGACCAGGGCGCCCGGCCGCAGGGCCGGCTGGCGATAGCGGAACTCCGAGGCGATCTCGACGTCGACCGGCAGGTCGGCCAGCTGCTCGATCAGGTACTTGCCGATGACACCGGCGATGTAGGAGGTGCCGCAGGCGACGATCTGGATGCGCTCAAGCTTGGCCCAATCGACGTCGCCGGGGATGGCGGTGCGGCTGGTCAGGGCGTCCACATAGGCCGCGATGGTGCGCTGGCACCCCTCGGGCTGGTCGTGGATCTCCTTTTCCATGAAATGGCGGTACTCGCCCTTCTCCATCATCACGGCGCTGGTCGGGACCACGCGCACGGGGCGGGTCACCGTCGCGCCCGAGGCGTCGAAGATCTTCGCGCCGTCGTGGTCGAGGGCAACGTAGTCGCCCTCGTCGAGATAGATCACCCGGTTGGTGAAGGGGCCGACCGCCAGGGCGTCCGAGCCCAGGAACATCTCGCCCTGGCCCTCGCCGACCACCAGCGGGCTGCCGCGGCGGGCGCCCAGCACAAGGTTCTCGAAGCCGTCGATCAGCACGGCCAGCGCATAGGCGCCGGTCAGCCGGTCGAGCGTGGCCTTGAAGGCGTCGATGGGGGCCAGGCCCGTGGCGAGCTCGGCGTCGATCAGGTGGGCGATGACCTCGGTGTCGGTGTCGCTCTCGAAGGTGCGGCCGGCGGCCGACAGCTCGGCCTTCAGTTCGGCGAAGTTCTCGATGATGCCGTTGTGCACCAGGGTCACCCGGCCGGCGCTGTGCGGGTGGGCGTTGGCGACATTGGGCGCGCCGTGCGTGGCCCAGCGGGTGTGGCCGATGCCGGTGGTTGCGGTCAGCGGATCGGCGGCCAGAACCTCTTCCAGCGCCTTGATCTTGCCCTTGGCCCGGCGGCGCTGGACGCCGCCGCCGACCACGCCCGCCACGCCGGCGGAGTCGTAGCCGCGATACTCGAGCCGCTTGAGGCTCTCGACCAGACGCTCGGCGACGGGGGCCTTACCGACGATGCCGATGATGCCGCACATGGGACATGATCCTTTGTAGAACGCGCCTGGAGGACTATTGCTACCAGCACGGGATATTTCGAGCGCGGCCTTTAGCACTCGTGCAGGGGCCGGCGACGTAAATCTGCATTTCGGATCGTTTCGCGGTCCGTACGAGACTTCGAAGACGCTCTATATGGGCGTTGCTCCGATTCACACAGCGACCCGACAGCGACGAAGACCATCACCATGAGCAAGCGCGCCTATTTCGGCACCGACGGCATCCGCGGCCAGGCCAATAAGCACCCGATGACCGCCGAAGTCGCCCTGCGCGTCGGCCTGGCGGCCGGCAAGCTGTTCCGCTCGCAGGACGACCGCCGCCACCTGGTGGTGATCGGCAAGGACACCCGCCTGTCGGGCTACATGATCGAGCCGGCCCTGGTGGCGGGCCTGACCAGCGTCGGCATGGACGTACGGCTGTTCGGCCCGCTGCCGACCCCGGCCGTGGCGATGATGACCCGCTCGATGCGCGCCGACCTCGGCATCATGATCAGCGCCAGCCACAACAACTTCGCCGACAACGGCATCAAGCTGTTCGGCCCCGACGGCTACAAGCTGTCGGACGAGCAGGAGCTGAAGATCGAGGCCCTGATGGACGAGGGCCTGYAGGAAGGCCTGGCGGCCCCGCGCGACCTGGGCCGCGTCAAGCGCATCGACGACGCCCAGGCCCGCTATGTCGAGATCGTCAAGGCGACCTTCCCGCGCCATCTCAGCCTTTCGGGCCTGCGCATCGTCATCGATTGCGCCAATGGCGCGGCCTACAAGGTGGCGCCCACCGCGCTCTACGAACTGGGCGCCGAGGTCATCAGCCTGGGCGTCACGCCCGACGGCACCAACATCAACGAGGAGTGCGGCTCGACCCATCCCGACGCGATGGCCAAGCTGGTGCGCGAGTATCGCGCCGACATCGGCATTGCCCTGGACGGCGACGCCGACCGCCTGGTGATCTGCGACGAGAAGGGCCTCGTGGTCGACGGCGACCAGATCATGGCCATCATCGCGGCCGCCTTCGCCAAGGCCGGCGCGCTGAAGGGCGGCGGCGTCGTGGCCACGGTGATGTCGAACCTTGGCCTCGAGCGCCAGCTGGGCGGGCTGGGCCTGACCCTGGAGCGCACCTCGGTCGGTGACCGCTACGTGATGCAGCGCATGCGCGAGGGCGGCTTCAACGTCGGCGGCGAGCAGTCGGGCCACCTGATCCTGTCGGACTTCTCGACCACCGGCGACGGCTTGATCGCCGCGCTGCAGGTGCTGGCGGTGATGGTCGAGAGCGGCAAGCCGATGAGCGCCCTGGCCCGCCAGTTCGAGCCGGTGCCGCAGCTTCTGGAAAACGTCCGCTTCGCCGGCGGCAAGCCGCTGGAGGCCAAGGCCGTCAAGGAAGCCATCGCCGACGGCGAGGCGCAGCTGAACGGGGCCGGCCGCATCGTCGTCCGCGCCTCGGGCACCGAGCCGCTGATCCGGATCATGGCCGAGGGCGACGATCCGGCCCTGGTGCGCAAGGTGGTCGGCGATATCGCCGCGGCGGTGAAGGCCGTCTGAGGGCGGAAGGTCGAATTTTCCGTGCAGCCACACTAATTTGGGCGAAAAAGCGGCCGAAACCCGTCTAAAAGGCGACGGCTCAGGTTGTGTTTCGTCAGTTTCGTGACATCGTCGTTCCCGTGGTTAACGGCGCGAGCCCCCACAGCGCCGAGCCACGGAGGAAGCCCAAGGTGTTCCACACGCATGGTTCGCGGCCCCCTGCCGCGCCCGGCCTTCTGCACAACCGCGAGTTCCGCCGGGCGGTGCTGTTCGGCGGCGCGTTCAGCGGCCTGTTCTGGCTGGCCACGGCCTATGTGGCCGGCCGGTTGCTGCTCAATCTCTGAGACGGCCAGAGGGCGCCCGCCGGTTCAGGCCGAGGCGCGCTCCACGACATCATAGGCTTCGAGCACGTCGACCGGCGGATCCTCGCCGGGCGGGCGGCGCAAGGCCTCCAGCAATAGATCCAGCGCGCGCCCGGTCATGCGGTCGATCGGCTGGCGCACCGTGGTCAGCGGCGGCCAGACCCTTGTCGCCAGCAGGGTGTCGTCGAAGCCGGCCACGGCCAGGTCGCGGGGCAGGACCAGGCCCTGGCGGTGAGCCACCCACAACGCGCCGGCGGCCATGTCGTCATTGGCCGCGACGATGGCGTCGGGCGGCGTCGGCAGCGCCAGCAGCCGCTCGCTCGCCGCCAGGCCGGACTCGAAGGTGAAGCGGCCCTCGACCACCAGTTCGTCCGGCAGGGAAAGTCCGTACGCCGCCAGCGCCTGGCGGCAGCCCTCCAGGCGCTCGACGCTGTCGGAATGGTCCTGCGGTCCGGCGATGACGGCGATGCGCCGCCGGCCCTTGGCGGCCAGCCGCTCGGTGATCGCGCACGAGGCGGCCCGGTTGTCGATGCGCACGGTGATCATGTCGGGCAAGGGCGCGGCGGTGGCGATCGAGGCGGTCGCCAGGCCCAGGGCCGCGAAGCCGGCCGAACCGCTCAGCACCGTGTCGAACGGCGGCAGCAGCAGGAGGGCGTCGGCGCCCGACCGCTGCAGCGAGCGCGCCGTCTCCAGGGCTTCGTGGGGCGAGGCGGCCTTGCGGGTGATCAGCTGCAGGCCGCGCTCGGCGCTGGCCACGGCGGCGGCGGCCAGCACGGCGTGGATGAACATGCTGTCGACCCCGGCATAGAGCAGGCCCACCCTCGCCGGCGCCGCGCCGACCAGCCGCCGCGCGGCCGAGCTGGGCACGTAGCCCAGGGCGGCGATGGCGGCCATCACCCGATCCCGGGTTTCGGTCGAGAACTTGCCCGTGCCGTTGAAGACGTTCGACACGGTCATGGCCGAGACGCCGGCCCTTTCCGCCACGTCCCTGATCGTCACCCTGGCCCGCTCGCGGGGGCGCCTCGCGCGCTGCATGGTCGTCGGATCCCGGAGGGTTGAAGGGCCCGTGAAGGGCGCTCCGAAAGAGGGTTGTGGTTTAACGATAAACCTCGCAACCCTTCGGCGCGACTCTCAAATCCAGTGAAGCTTGGCCCATGACCTCTTCCGCCGCCGCGACCTCGACGGACGCCACCGCGCCCGCCAAAGGCCACTACGTCATCCTCGACGGCCTGCGGGGCGTTGCGGCCCTGATGGTGGTCGTCTTCCACCTGTTCGAGGCCTATTCCGGCGGCAGTCCGCACAAGCAGATCATCAACCACGGCTACCTGGCGGTGGACTTCTTCTTCCTGCTGTCGGGCTTCGTGGTCGCCTACGCCTATGACGACCGCTGGGGCGGCATGACCCAGTGGCAGTTCTACAAGCGGCGCCTCGTGCGCCTGCAGCCGATGATCATCGTCGGCGGCCTGATCGGCGCGGCCCTGCTGGGCCTGCAGCACTGGTCGCTGTTCCCCAAGCTCGAGGCCGTCACGGTCTGGCAGGTGATCGGGGTGATGCTGCTGGGCGCCCTGATGATCCCGATGACCCCGTCGGCCGAGATCCGCGGCTGGGGCGAGATCTATCCGCTGAACGGCCCGCAATGGTCGCTGTTCTACGAGTACGTCGCCAACATCCTCTACGCTGTGGGCCTGCGGAAGCTGCCTATCCGCTGGCTGGGCGCGCTGGTGGCGGTTTCGGCCCTGGCCCTGGTCGGCCTCCTGGTGCTGGGTCCGCGCGGCGATGTGATCGGCGGCTGGGCGCTGAACGCCAGCGGCGTCCACATCGGCCTGACCCGCGTGATGTTCCCGTTCTTCGCCGGCGTGCTGCTGATGCGCCTGGGCAAGCGGATCAAGGTCCGCCACGGCTTTGCGGTGTGCAGCGTGCTGCTGATCGCGGCCCTGTCGCTGCCGCGCTTCGGCGGCCCTGAGCGGCTGTGGGTCAACGGCCTGTACGAGGCCGCCTGCGTGATCCTGCTGTTCCCGCTGATCGTGGCGATCGGCGCCGGCGAAAAGGACGTCGACGGCCCCAGCCTGCGGATCGCCCGCTTCTTCGGCGACCTGTCCTACCCGCTCTACATCACCCACTATCCGCTGATCTACATCTACACCGGCTGGGTCGTGGACAAGAAGATCCCCGCCGCCCAGGGCGCGCTGGTCGGGGCGGGGGTGTTCGTGGCGGCGGTGGCGATCGCCTGGGCCTGCCTCAAGCTCTATGACGAGCCGGCGCGCCGCTGGCTGGCCGGCAAGCTGCTGCGGCGGGCCTGACCCGGGGGCGGCCTGGTCTAGAGGCTGGCGTAGGCCGCCTTGATCAGGCCGACCGCGCGCGGGTCGCCGATCAGTTCGTTGCCCTGGCGGTTCATCACGTACGAGCCCGAGACGCCGGTCTTCGGATCGGCGAAGGCGCACGATCCGCCCCAGCCCGAGTGACCGAAGGCGTCGGCCGTGGGGCCGTAGAAGAAGTTGGGCGTGTTGCGCATGAAGCCCGCGCCCCAGCTGATCTTGTAGGGCAGGACGAGATCCTGGCCGGCGATGCGCTCGGCCCGGGCCAGCTCCATGGTCTGGGGCGAGAGGATCTTCACGCCGTCCAGCGTGCCGCCGCTGGCCAGGGCGCCCATCAGGCGGGCCAGCGAATGGGCGGTGGCGTGGCCGTTGGCCGAGGGGATCTCGGCCCGCCGCCATTCACCGGTGCCGCGGCCGCCGGGCGCGGCCCACTTGGTCATGAAGGCAGCCTTCACCGCGTCGTTGATCTCGCCGAACTTCGGGAAGGCGGTCGGGCGCATCAGGTCGGCGCAGCGCGCATGCTCGCTGTCGGGCAGGCCGATCCAGATGTCCAGGCCCAGCGGCTGGGCCAGGTCCTCGCGCAGGGCCGTCCCCATGCTGCGGCCGTCGACGCGGCGGAAGATCTCGCCGGCCGTGAAGCCGAAGGTCACCGGGTGGTAGCCGCTGGCCGAACCGATCGGCCACAGCGGGGCCATGGCGGCGAGTTTCGCGGTCGTCGCCTCCCAGTCGAACCAGATGGCCGGGTCGACCTCGTCGAGGAAGCCCGACAGGCCGTCCTGGTGCGACATCACCTGGCCGACGGTGACGTCCTGCTTGCCGGCCTGCGCGAACTCCGGCCAGACCGAAGCCACGGTCTGGTCGTAGGTCAGCTTGCCCTGGTCGACGAGGCGCGCGACCAGCAGGGCGGCGATCGCCTTGGTGGTCGAGAACAGCGGGGTCAGGGTGTCGGGGCCGAAGGCGACCTGATGCTTGCGGTCCGCATGGCCGGCCATCAGGTCGACGACCACCTCGCCGTCCACGGCCAGGGTGAAGCGCGCGCCAAGCTCGCCGCCGCCCGGCGAAGCCGGATCGAAATTGGCCTCGAAGGCTTCGTAGACCTGGGCGAACGGGGCGGGGCAGACGCCGGTGATGTCGAGGCTCATGAAGTTTCGTCTAGCCCGCCGGGCCGGGGTTTGTCATCCGAAGGACCGTGCAACGCGTAACCGGAGCCCGCCGATGAAGCCCGAAGTCCTGCAGCTCAAGGCCCTGTCGCCCCAGCTCGAAGCCGGCCTGGAGGCGGTCTACGCCGTCCATCGCCCCTATCGCGCCGCCGATCCGGACGCGCTGATCGCGCAGGTCGCGGGCCAGGTGCGCGCGGTGGTCACCGGCGGCGACCTAGGCGTGCCCGCCGCGCTGTGGGATCGCCTGCCGGCCCTGGAGATCGTCGCCGTGCACGGCGTCGGCCTCGACAAGGTCGACCTCGACCTCGCCGCCGCGCGCGGGATCGCCGTGACCACGACGCCGGGCGTGCTCACCGAAGACGTCGCCGAACTAGCCATCGGGCTGTGGCTGTCGCTGTCGCGCCGGATGGTCACGGCCGACCGTTACGTGCGCGAAGGCCGCTGGCCCAGGGCTGAGCGCCTGCCCCTGGCGCGGCGGGCGAGCGGACGCAAGGTGGGGATCCTGGGCCTGGGCCAGATCGGCCGGGCGATCGCGCAGATGGCCGCCCCCTTCGCGGCAAGCATCGCCTATCACAGCCGCCGGTCGGTGGAGGGCGTTGCTTACGCCTACCACGCCAGCCCGCTGGAGCTGGCCCAGGCGGTCGACGTGCTGTTCCTGGTCACGCCCGGCGGCGCGGGGACCCCGCCCCTGGTCGACGCGGCGGTTCTGGCGGCGCTGGGGCCAGACGGCCTGTTGATCAATGTCGCGCGCGGCTCGGTGGTCGACGAGGCGGCCCTGGTCGCGGCGCTGACCGACGGGACGATCGCCGGCGCGGGTCTCGACGTGTTCGAGGACGAGCCGAACGTGCCGGAGGCGCTGTGGTCGATGGAGAATGTGGTGCTGCAACCACACCGGGGCAGCGCCACGGAAGAGGCCCGCCAAGGGATGGCGGCTCTGGTGCTGGAGAACCTGGCGCGGCATTTCGGAACGTGAGTAGGCCTTCCCAAGAACTCCCGTCATTCCCGCCACGAGGGCGGGAATGACGGGAATACGGGAGGGGCGCGGAGGCCCTTAAGCCAGCCGCTCGATCCGCACGGTCGGCGAGGTCTGCTTGATGCGGGCGGCCATGGCCACGATCGGCAGTTCCGGCGCGTTCCAGATGTTGGCGGCGGTGACGGTCTCGGCGACGCCGCCGACGGCGCGGGCCAGGCCGTAGGACAGGGTCTGGCCTTCCAGGATCGAGGCGGCGAACAGGGCGGTCAGAAGGTCGCCGGTGCCGCTGGGCGAGCGCTCGGCCTTGGCGTGGGCGGCCAGCCAGGCTTCCTTGCGGTCGGCATAGACGACGCCGATCTCGGCGCCGCGCTGCACCGACGAGACGATCACCGGCTTGTTCAGCAGGCGGGCGGCGCGCACCGCGCCGGCCGGATCGCGCACCTCGGCGCCGGTCAGGCGCTGCAGCTCCCAGGCGTTGGGGGCGACGATGTCCGCGCGGGGGATCAGGTCGGCGGCGATGGCGTCGGCGACCTCGGCCGGCACGTAGAGACCCTTGCCGGCGTCGCCCATGGTCGGGTCGACGATGATGGTCGGCTTGCGGCCCGAGGCGCCGTCGCGCGGGGCGGCCCGCAYGGCGTCGATGGCGCGGGCGGCTGCGCGCACCTGGGCGGCGGTGGCGAAATAGCCGGTGACGACCAGGTCGGCCAGGCCGAACAGGCCGTTGGCCTCCAGGCCGTCGAGCATGCCCTCGACCACCTCGATCGGCACCGGCGCGCCGCCGGGCACGCCCCAGCCGGGATGGCGGCCGAACAGCACCGTCGGCACGACCATGGTGTCGATGCGGAACTGGGTCAGGGCCGCGGCCTGGGCGGTGGCGCCCACCTGGCTGCCGGCGACGTGGCTGGAAATGAGAAGCGCGAGCGGCATGGCCAAAGCAGTTAGCCGAGCCTGCAGAACTTGAACAGGGCGTCACGAAGGCAAAAAGACGACCGCCTGTCCGATGGTCGATCCGCAACAAAAAAGCCCGCTCCGAAGAGCGGGCTTTCCTTGGATCTGCCGGTTGGCGGACCGCTTAGTAGCGGTAGTGGTCCGGCTTGAACGGACCGGCTTCCGGCACGCCGATGTAGTCGGCCTGTTCCTTGTTCAGCTTCGACAGCTTCGCGCCGAGCTTTTCGAGGTGCAGGAAGGCGACCTTCTCGTCGAGATGCTTGGGCAGGGTGTAGACGTCGTTCTTGTAGGCGGCCTTGTTGGTCCACAGTTCGATCTGGGCCAGGGTCTGGTTGGTGAACGAGGCCGACATCACGAACGAGGGGTGGCCGGTGGCGTTGCCCAGGTTCACCAGGCGCCCTTCCGACAGCAGGATGATCTTCTTGCCGTCCGGGAATTCCACGTGGTGGACCTGCGGCTTGATCTCGTCCCACTTGAAGTTGCGCAGGCCGGCGACCTGGATCTCGCTGTCGAAGTGGCCGATGTTGCAGACGATGGCGTTGTTCTTCATCCGGCGCATGTGGTCGACGGTGATGACGTCCTTGTTGCCGGTCGCCGTGACGTAGATGTCGGCCTTGTCGGCGACGTCGTCGAGGGTCTGGACCTCGTAGCCTTCCATCGCCGCCTGCAGGGCGCAGATCGGGTCGATTTCGGTGACGATCACGCGGGCGCCGCCCTGGCGCAGGCTGGCGGCCGAGCCCTTGCCCACGTCGCCGTAGCCGCAGACCACGGCGACCTTGCCCGACAGCATCACGTCGGTGCCGCGACGGATGGCGTCGACCAGGCTTTCACGGCAGCCGTACAGGTTGTCGAACTTGCTCTTGGTGACGCTGTCGTTGACGTTGATGGCCGGGAACGGCAGGTCGCCCTTGGCGGCCATCTGGTACAGGCGGTGCACGCCCGTGGTGGTCTCTTCCGACACGCCGCCGATGGCGTCGCGGATGGCGGTGTAGAAGCCCGGCTTTTCGGCCAGGTAGCGCTTCATGACGGTGAAGAGGGCTTCTTCTTCCTCGTTCTGCGGGTTGTTGAGGATCGTCGGATCCTTCTCGGCCTTCGGGCCGAGCACGCACAGCAGGGTGGCGTCGCCGCCGTCGTCGAGGATCAGGTTCGGGTAGCCGCCGTCGTGCCACTCGAAGATCTTGTGGGCGTATTCCCAGTACTCGACCAGGTTCTCGCCCTTGAAGGCGAAGACCGGGATGCCGGCGGCGGCGATGGCGGCCGCGGCGTGGTCCTGGGTCGAGAAGATGTTGCACGAGGCCCAGCGGACTTCGGCGCCCAGGGCCGTCAGGGTCTCGATCAGCACGCCGGTCTGGATCGTCATGTGCAGGCTGCCGGCGATGCGGGCGCCCTTCAGGACCTGCGCGGGGCCGTACTCGGCGCGCGTGGCCATCAGGCCCGGCATTTCGGTYTCGGCGATGGCGAGTTCCTTGCGGCCGAAGTCGGCGAGCGAGATGTCCTTGACGATGTAGTCGGCCACGGGCGGCTCCTGATCGGGGGAAATGTCTTGGCCGCGTTATAGCGCGGGCGGTGGAGAGTGGCAAACTGACATAAAGATTTCCTTATGTCCGTGCGCCGCCGAAACAGGCAGAAGGCAATACGCCTGACGGGAGAACTGGCGTGACCCTTGCGGACCAAGGCGGCTCTAGTGCCAAAGTGGGATGTGGGGGAATATCAACATGCGTTCGCCGAGCCGGCCTTTTTTCAAGGCCTATGAAGTCGTGGCCATCGTGGCCTTCGTGATCGTCGCCGCCGTCGTGGGCAGCCTGAAACTCGTCTACTAAGCCGGCCCGTCGGACCGTCCAGGGAACGGAACGCCGTTCGCCGCGCGTTGTAGGCGGATGCCGGAAGGTTCCGTTTCGACATCGCCGCCGCCGACCAGCCCCGGGCGCAAACCCGGAGGCCGCTGGCGCGCCTTGCCCCGATCCGCCCGCTGGGGGATCGGCGGCGCCCTGCTGATCCTGGCGGCGATCGTCGCCTTCTTCGTCTGGTTCGACTGGAACATGCTGCGCGGCCCCGTCGGCCGCTTCGCCTCGGCCCAGCTGAAGCGCGAGGTGCGGATCGACGGCGACCTGCGGGTCCATCCCTGGTCGTTCTCGCCCAAGGCCGAGGCCTACGGCCTGTTCCTGGGTCAGCCCGACTGGGCGCCCAAGACCGGTCCGCAGGCCGGCCACATGGCCCGCGTCGATCGCGTGGCGGTGCAGATCAAGCTGCTGCCGCTGCTGAAGGGCGACGTCATCCTGCCGCTGGTGGCGGTCGACCGTCCCGACGTGCGCCTGCTGCGCGAGGCCTCGGGCCGCGCCAACTGGACCTTCGGCGACCCGAACAAGAAGCGGACCAAGCCGCTGAAGCTGCCGGCCATCCAGCACTTCGTGATCAACGAGGGCGCCCTGCGGGTCGAGGATCGCCAGCGCGACGTGCTGTTCACCGGCACGGTCAGCTCCAACGAGCACGCCAGCGGCGACGGCAAGGGCCGTTTCGTGCTGGAGGGCAAGGGGACCTACAACCGCCAGCCGTTCCTGGCGCGGGTGACCGGCGGCCCGCTGCTGAACATCTCGCCCAATCGTCCCTATCCGTTCGATGCGCAGGTCAGCGCAGGGACCACGCGGGTCTCGGCCGAGGGCTCGATCACCAAGCCCTTCGACCTGGGCCGGTTCGAGAGCGACCTGACCATCGCGGGGACCGACCTGAACCGCCTCTACGGCCTGACGGGCCTGACCCTGCCCAACACCCCGCCCTACCGGATCAGCGGCCACCTGGCGCGCAAGGGCGGCCGGTTCGACTTCGAGAAGTTCTCGGGCCGCATCGGCGACAGCGACGTCAACGGCGACCTGTTCGTGCTGGTCGATCGCGAGCGGCCCTATCTGGAGGCCGACCTGCGCTCCAAGCGCCTGGATTTCGACGACCTGGGCAGCCTGGTCGGCGCCGCGCCCGCCACGGGTCGCGGCGAGACCGCCTCGGCCGGTCAGAAGGTCGAGGCCGGCCAGCGCGAGGCCACCGGCCGCATCCTGCCCGACGCCACCCTGCAGACCGACCGCGTGCGGGCCATGGACGCCAAGGTCACCTACCGCGCCCTGGCGGTGAACGCCCCTAACCTGCCCCTGCAGAAGGTTCGCCTGGACCTGACGCTGGACAAGGGCGTGCTGAACATGGACCCGATCGCCTTCACCTTCTCGCGCGGCGACCTGGCCGGCAAGGTGCGGCTGGACGCGCGGCCGAACGTGCCGGTCACCGACCTCGACCTGCGCCTGACCAACGCCAAGCTGGAGGACTTCATCCCGCTGAAGACGGCCGGCAAGCCGGCCATCGAGGGCGGCATCGTGGCCCGGGCCAAGCTGCGCGGGGTCGGCAATTCGGTGCACCGGGCGGCGGCCTCGTCGAACGGCACGGTGACCCTGGTCGCGCCCAAGGGCCAGGTGCGCCAGGCCTTCGCCGAGCTTCTGGGCGTTAACGCCTCCAAGGGCCTGTTGATGCTGCTGTCGAAGGATCCCAAGGAGACCAGCCTGCGCTGCGCCGTCGCCAGCTTCGACGTGAAGGACGGCGTCATGCGGGCCGACAAGATCATCGCCGACACCGGCGTCGTCGTCGCCAAGGGCGAGGGCACGATCAACCTGAAGACCGAGCGGCTGGACCTGCGCATCGAGGGCGACAGCAAGAAGCCGCGCCTGGTGCGGCTGTTCATCCCGATCGAGATCAAGGGTCCGCTGGGCCGGCCCGACATCGACCTGCAGCCCGGCGGCGCCATCGCCCAGGGCGGCGTGGCCGCGGCGCTGGGCTCGCTGCTCAGCCCGCTGGCGGCGATCCTGCCGTTCGTCACGCCGGGCCTGGAGAAGGACGCCGACTGCGCCAGCCTGGTGGCCGAGGCGCGGGGCGAGGGGGTGGCGGTGCGCACCACCCAGACCACCCAGGCGGCGCCGAAGAAGGGCAGGTAGCCCCGGCGCGCTTTTGAGTGGCGCTGTCGGCGTCCTCGCTCCAGAGTTTAAGGGCTGGACGAGGAGGGCGCGGATGAGGCTTTGCGCGAAGGTCGCGACGATCGCGGGCCTGCTGGTCGTGGGCTGGGCCCCGGCGGCGGGCGCGCAGGCCCAGCCCGCGACGCCCCGGATCGAAACCTACAAGACGCTCGGCGACGTCTCGCTGAAGGCCCACGTGTTCGCGCCGGCCGGCGATGCGGCCGCGCCGCGCCCGACGGCGCTGATCTTCCACGGCGGCGGCTGGGTGGCGGGGGAGCCGGCCTGGACCTACGGCGCGGCCAGGGTGCTGAACGGCCAGGGCCTGGTGGCCATCCCCATCGAGTACCGCCTGTCGCGCCAGGGCGTCACGCCCGCCGATGCGCTGGCCGACGCCTGCGATGCGTTCGCCTGGGCGCGGGCCAACGCCGCGCGGCTGGGGATCGATCCGGCGCGGGTGGCCGGCTACGGCGTCAGCGCGGGCGGCCAGCTGGTGGCGACGGCCGGCCTGGGCGGTTGTCCGGGCGGGACCAAGGGCCCTGACCTGATGCTGCTGTGGTCGCCGGCGCTCGACCTGGCCAGGGACGGCTGGTTCCGCAAGCTGATGGGCGGGGCCGATCCGTCCTCGATCTCGCCCCTGTCGCTGGCCGCGCGGGGCGGGCCGCCGGCCGCGATCGTGCAGGGCGCGGCCGACACCCTGACCCCGCTTCGTGGGGCGGAGGCCTTCTGCGCGAGCCTGAAGGCCGCCGGCGGCGCGTGCGAACTGCACGTCTATCCGGGACTGGGCCACCTGCTGACGCGAAACCTGAAGAACCAGGAGAGCGATTTCGACATCGATCCCGAGGCCGACCGCGACGGCGACGCGCGGCTCAACGCCTTCCTGGCGGCGCGGGGCTACGAGCGGCCGTAGGGCTCACCAGAACGGCTTGAGATCGTTCAGTTCGGCCAGGGCCGCCTTGGCCTCGCGCATCAGCCGGCCGGTGGCGTCCGGCGAGGCCGACAGGGCCCCCGCGGCGTAGGCGGCCTTGGGGTCGCCGTCGGCCAGGGCCGCCTGGCGCGCCAGGGCGGCGCCCAGCGCGTGGTCGTTAAGGCCGCCCAGGGCGTCCTGCAGCTCGCGGGTCGCCGCCGACCAGCGCTCCAGCCGCTTGGGGTGGTCGGGGAACAGCGGCGCCAGGGCGTCGATGGCGTAGCGCAGGCCCTTGCCCTGGATCCGCAGGCGGTGGCGGGCCTCGGCGTCCAGCGCCTCCAGGTCCGCGCCGCGGGTCAGCACCGCCTTGGAGAGTTTTTTCAGCCGCGCGGCGGCGAACGCCTTGGCGGGCGCGTCGCGGTCCTCGACCCGTTCAGGATCGGCCAGCCAGTCGCCGGCTTCCAGCCAGGCGGCGATGTCGAGCGCCAGCGGGCCGAAGCGGCTGGGCGCGGCCGCCTTCAGGGCGTCGGCATAGGCGCGCTGCTGGGCCTCGACCAGCGCCTTGCCCAGGGCGGCCAGGCCTTCGACCGGCTGCGGATCGGCCTCGGCGGCCGGGCGCCAGGTCTCGGCGACATAGACGTCGAGATCACGAGCCGGTCCCAGGGCGTCGGCGAGGGCCTTGAGCGGATCGGCCGCCGGCGTGGCCGCCAGCTTGCCGGTGACGGGGCGGAACAGTTTCAGCAGGGCGCGCAGGCGGCGGGCGGCCACGCGCAGATTGTGCAGCGCGTCAGGGCCGGGCAGGTCGGCCAGGGCCTCGGCGGCGACGCACAGGCGGCCCAGCGCGGTGTTGCCCAGGGCCTGGAAGGCCTCGGCGGCGGTCATGCCCTTTGTCAGGACGGCCGCCTCGCGGCGGGCGCCGGGCGCTTCGCCCAGAGCCAGGGCGTAGCCGCGCTCGGCCTTGCTGACCAGCGACAGGCGCAGCGGCGCGTGGGTCATCAGATCGCGCGCCAGGTCGAACAGGGCGGCCGGCTCGCCGGTCTTCAGTTCCAGTTCCAGTTCGCTGACGGCGGCGCGGTCGGTTCCGGCCTGCAGTTCGCCGCGGTCCAGCGCCGCCTCGATCACCGCCCCGGCGTGCTCGACCAGCCGCAGGGTGCGCTCGACCTTGGCGGCGAAGACCGGGGCCAGCACGTCGCCGTTGACGATGCGGCCGGCCGGGGTCTGGTCCAGCAGGTCGCGGTCTGGGCCGGGGCCGCTGACCGGGGCCTCCCACTCGCCGCGCGAGAAGACGCCGCCGGCCGAGGCCGATTTCAGGGTCTGCTTGCGGCCGCCGTCGCCGTCGCGCACCCGCAGGCCGAAGCCCGCCCGGCGCAGGGCGTGATCGGCCGTGTCGTAATAGGTGGCGTCGAGCCGGCGCACCGCGCCGTCGGCCCCCAGGCGGGCCAGGATCGCGTCGGAAGCCTCCGGGGCGATCAGGAACTTCAGTTCGATTTCGCGATCCATGATCCGACTATAACCACCTTGCAGGCGTTTGGCTTCCGCAACGCAACATCGTGCGGATGCGCGGGCCGTCTTGCCATTCGGATCGCCCAAGTTCAAACCTGCGCGCCATGACGCCGATCAACATCTCCGCACAGCCCCGCCACGACTGGACCCTCCAGGAGGTCGAGGCGCTGTTCGCCCTGCCGTTCATGGAGCTGGTGTTCGAGGCCGCGCGCGTGCACCGCGCCTGGTTCGACCCCTCCGAGATGCAGCTGTCGCAACTGCTGTCGGTCAAGACCGGCGGCTGCGCCGAGAACTGCGGCTACTGCAGCCAGAGCGCCCACTTCAAGACCGGCCTGAAGGCCGAGAAGCTGATGGAGCCGGCGGTGGTGATCGCCAAGGCCAAGGCCGCCCGGGCCGGCGGCGCCCAGCGCTTCTGCATGGGCGCGGCCTGGCGCGAGCTGAAGGACCGCGACCTGCCCAAGCTGGCCGAGATGATCGGCGGGGTCAAAGCGCTGGGCATGGAGACCTGCGCGACGCTGGGCATGCTGACCGCCGAGCAGGCCAAGCAGCTGAAGGACGCGGGCCTGGACTACTACAACCACAACCTCGACACCGGCCCGGACTACTACAAGGACGTGGTGACGACCCGCACCTACCAGGAGCGCCTCGACACCCTGGCCTATGTGCGCGACGCGGGCATGAGCACCTGCTGCGGCGGCATCGTCGGCATGGGCGAGACCCGCCGCGACCGCGCCGGCCTGCTGCACCAGCTGGCCACCCTGCCGTCGCATCCCGACAGCCTGCCGATCAATGGCCTGGTGCCGATCAGCGGCACGCCGCTGGGCGACCAGATCCTGGCGGAAGGCGAAAAGGCGATCGACTCCATCGAGTTCGTCCGCACCATCGCCGTGGCCCGCCTCGTCTGCCCCAAGGCCATGGTCCGCCTGTCGGCCGGCCGCGAGGGCATGAACCGCGAACTGCAGGCCCTGTGCTTCATGGCCGGCGCCAACTCGATCTTCGTCGGCGGCAAGCTTCTGACCACGCCGCTGCCCGACATGGACGACGACAGCCGCCTGTTCCACGACCTCGACCTCAAGCCGATGGTCATGGTGAAGGCGGAAGTCGCTCCGGAGGCCGTTCCGGCCGAGTAAGGCCCGCCGTTTCTGGACGAAATTTAATGAAGGCGGGCCGCGTGGCTCGCTTGTCCCAGATGCCCCGCAACCTATGGTGCGGGGCATCTTCGCTTTGCGCGAAACCTTTTCGGGGCCCTTCATGAAGCTGTTCGCCTCCGCCGCCGTCGCGGCGTTGCTCCTCGCCAACCCGGTGCTCGCGCAAGCCGCGCCCAAGCCGTCCGCCAAGGTCACCGGCCAGCTGGCCCAGCTGCCCAGCGTCGACATCCCCTACACCAAGTTCACCCTGGCCAACGGCCTGACCGTGATCGTCCACGAGGACCACAAGGCCCCGATCGTGGCGGTCAACATCTGGTACCACGTGGGGTCGAAGAACGAGCCCAAGGGCCGCACCGGCTTTGCGCACCTGTTCGAACACCTGATGTTCAACGGCTCGGAGAACTTCAACGACGACTGGTTCAAGGCGCTGGAGAAGCTGGGCGCCACCGACATGAACGGCACCACCAACGAGGACCGCACCAACTACTTCCAGAACGTGCCGACCGCGGCCCTGGACCAGGTGCTGTGGCTCGAGAGCGACCGCATGGGCCACCTCGTCGGCGCCATCGACAAGGCCAAGCTCGACGAGCAGCGCGGCGTCGTCCAGAACGAGAAGCGCCAGGGCCAGAACCAGCCGTACGGCCAGGTCTGGGACGTGATCACCGCCAGCACCTACGACGCCGACCACCCCTATGGCCACACGGTCATCGGCGAGATGGAAGACCTGGACGCCGCCTCGCTGGACGACGTGAAGAGCTGGTTCAAGCAGTACTACGGCCCGGCCAACGCCGTGCTGGTGCTGGCCGGCGACATCACGCCGGCCGAAGCCAAGGCCAAGGCCGAGAAGTACTTCGGCGACATTCCGTCGGGCCCGCCGGTCATGCGCCAGAAGGCCTGGGTGGCCAAGCGCACCGGCAGCCAGCGCGCCGAGATGCAGGACCGCGTGCCGCAGTCGCGCATCTACAAGGTCTGGAACATCCCGCAGTACGGCACCGCCGAGTCCGACTACCTGGCCCTGCTGGGCGACGTGCTGGTCTCCGACAAGACCTCGCGCCTCTACCAGCGCCTGGTCTACACCGACCAGATCGCCACCAATGTCGGCGCCGGGGTGTCCGACAGCGAGATCGGCAGCCAGTTCATCGTCACCCTGACCGTCAAGCCGGGCGGCGACCCGGCCGCAGTGGAGAAGGCCTTCGACGAGGAGTTCCAGCGCCTGCTGCGTGACGGCCCGACGCCCGAGGAAGTGGCCAAGGTCCGCACCCTGACGCTGTCGAACTTCGTGCGCGGGGTCGAGCGCATCGGCGGCTTCGGCGGCAAGTCCGACATCCTGGCCGAAAGCCAAGTCTATCTGGGCTCGCCCGAAGCCTACAAGACGAGCCTGGAGCGCATCCGCGGCGCCACCGCCGCCCAGCTGCAGGCGGCCGGCAAGGCCTGGCTGACCGACGGCGACTTCACCCTGACCGTGTCGCCGTTCCCCAACTACACGACCACGGCCGGCGCCGACCGCAAGGCGATGCCGGAAGTCGGTCCGACCAAGGCCCCGGCCTTCGTCAAGCTGGAGCGCGCCACTCTGTCGAACGGCATCAAGGTGGTCCTGGCCGAACGTCACGAGACGCCGCAGGTCCGCATCGACCTGCTGTTCGACGCCGGCGTGGCCGCCAACGCCGGCGACAAGCCGGGCCTGGCCGGCATCACCACCAGCATGCTGACCGAAGGCACCAAGAACCGCGACGGCCTGACCATCAGCCGCGAACTGGCCCAGCTGGGCGCGGGCATCAATTCGGGCAGCACCCTGGACCTGACCTCGGTGTCGCTGAACACCCTGACCACGACGCTGGATCCGGCCCTGGCCATCTATGCCGACGTGCTCAAGAACCCGGCCTTCAAGCCCGAGGACCTGGATCGCCTGAAGAAGCAGGCGATCGCCAGCGTCCAGCAGGCCAAGCAGAACCCGCAGGCCATGTCGAGCCGCATCCTGCCGGTGCTGACCTACGGTCCGGGCTCGCCCTACGGCCAGCTGACGACCGAGGCCACGCTGGCCTCGATCCAGCGCGACGACCTGGTGCGCTTCCAGTCCACCTGGCTGCAGCCGCAGGGCGCCACCCTGGTCGTGGTGGGCGACACCACCCTGGCCGAGCTGGTGCCGAAGCTGGAAGCCCAGCTGGGCGGCTGGAAGGGCGCGCAGGGCAAGACCAAGCCGTCGGTCCAGGCGCCGGCCAGCAAGGCCGCCGTCTACCTGATCGACAAGCCCGGCGCCCAGCAGTCGGTGATCGCCGCCGGCAACCTGCTGGGTCCGCGCGATCCGAACGACCAGGCCGCGCTCGACGCGTTCAACACCCTGTTCGGCGGCGACTTCGTCTCGCGCCTGAACATGAACCTGCGCGAGGACAAGCACTGGTCGTACGGCGCCTTCTCGGGCGTGCGCGACGCCCGCGGCTCGCGCCTGTTCCTGATCCGCGCGCCGGTCCAGACCGACAAGACCGCCGAGTCGTTCACCGAGGCCCGCAAGGAACTGACCGACATCATCGGTCCGCGTCCGGTGACCGCGGCCGAACTGGCCAAGGCCCAGAACAGCCTGACCCTGTCGATGCCGGGCAACTGGGAGACGGGCAGCGCGGTGGCCGGCTCGATCACCGAGCTGCTCAACTACGACCTGCCGGACACCTATTTCGACGAGTACCCCGCCGACGTGCGGTCGGTGACGGTCGAAAGCGCCACGGCGGCGGCCAAGAAGGCGATCAAGCCGGACGAACTGGTCTGGGTGATCGTCGGCGACCGCGCCGTGATCGAGCCCAAGCTCAAGGCCCTGAAGCTCGACATCAAGGTGATCGACGCCGACGGCAAGCCGGTCCAGTAGCACCGGCCGGACGGCAAGCGCGAAGGGCGGTCCTCACGGGCCGCCCTTTTCGTTTGTAGGCCCTTTTCATTTGTCGGGAGGGGCGGGCGCCGCGATAAGCCGCCAGACAGTCCGACCAGGAGACGCGCCGTGCAGCAGCCGACCGAGATCATCGTCCTCAGCGACGGCCCGGCCAACCTCATTGAAGGCGCCTGGCCCGACCGCACGATCGACGTGGTCACGCGGGCCGAACTCCACGCCTTCCGCGTCGCGGCCCCCAAGGGCCGGGTGCTGGTCTGCGCCGGCGGCGGCTATCTGCGGCTGATGCACGACCGCGAGGGCGTCGAGGCGGCGCTGTGGCTGAACGATCAGGGCTACGACGCCTATGTCCTGGCCCACCGCCTGCCGGGCGCGGCGAGCCCCGACGGGGTCTGGCCCTTCGACATCGCCCTGACCGACGGGCTCTTGGCCCTGGAGAAGATCCCCACCGACCTGCCGCGCTTCGTGCTGGGCCTGTCGTCGGGCGGCCACCTGGCCGGGACCCTGGCCTGCCAGAAGGCTGCGGACCTTGCCGGCGTGCTGATCACCTACGCCCCGATCAACGCCAACCACCGCGACTACAAGGCCCCGGCCGGCAAGCCCGACTATCCGCCGGTTGAAAAGCAGGCCTTCTACGACGCCTGGCCGATCGGCGTCGCGGCGCAGCCGCACGGCGTTCCGGCCTGCCCGGTGTTCCTGGCCTACGCCCTGCTCGACGAGGTGGTGCCGGTCGAGCATGCGCTGAACTTCATCAAGACCGCCCGCGACCTGAAGCTGGATCTCGACGCCCACGTCTTCGGCCAGGCCCCGCACGGTTTCGCCCTGCGCGAACTGGCGGGCACGCAAGGGAGCTGGCCGGAACTGGCGGCGCGTTGGATGGCGGCTAAGGCGGGGTAGGGGCCCTCCCCCCATCTCCTGTCATGCCCGCCCCTCGGGCGGGTATTGACCAAAACAGATGCCCACTCACGACGCCGGTTTGAAAGTCCGGAACAGGCGCGCCTCACGAGCCGTGGCGGCCAGTCGAAAGGGGATCTAGACGACCGTCCGCTTCCGACCCATTCGCCCTATCAGAATGCCTCCGACGAAGGCGCAAAGCGCTATCAGCCCGGCAAGCACCAGCGGCCGTCGATCTTGAGTTGGCGTCTCCATCGCCAGCGTGGTGAGTTCGCCGGGATGGAATTCCTTCAATACGCGGGCTCTCAAAGCATCATCTTTAATATCATTCGGACCGAGCATTCCGCGAACCACAAGCCGATCATTCTCGCGGCTGGCGTAGAATAGTCCGACTTTGTCATATTCTGGAAAAGCCGCACGATCGCAGTTCACTTCGGTATAATTCAGATCATAGGCGACAACGCCTGTCCCGACGTCGCCCTTGAACGACCTCCGAGGTAGAGATCTCACTTCAAGGCCACCGTCGTCCTCGACAAGGCCAACGACCCGCCCAACAAAGATCGCATCCGCTTCAGCCCAGTAGCGATCTTGATTAGCCCGCTGCAAGCGTTCGAAGGCATGCGCTCGGGTTTCTCCGGGATTGCGTGGAACCTGATAATCGCACGCTTCCGCCGGGCTGGCCGCCAGCCAGCACAACGCCGCAAACCCAAGGAGTGAAGTAGCGCGAAGCATTGGCCCATCCTTGGACACCCACGAGGCCGTGGTCAACGTTCCCCTATGGTCGACATCGAATCCCCCTTCCGCGCGATCTGTCGATAGCGGTGGAGGTCCCCGCCACGAGGGCGGGAATGACGGGCGGATAGGGAAGCGGCTCGAGCCGCGCCCTACCGCTCCTCGTCGAAGCGGTTGCCGACCAGTTCGACCAGGGCGTCGACAGCGGCTTCGGCCTCGGGGCCTTCGGCGGCGATGTCGATGGTCGAGCCGATGCCGGCGGCCAGCATCATCAGGCCCATGATCGAGCGGGCGTCGACGCTGGAGCCCTCGCGGGCGACGGTGACCTCGGCGTCGAAGCCCGAGGCCAGCTTGACGAACTTGGCCGAGGCCCGGGCGTGCAGCCCGCGCTCGTTGATGATCTCGACCGTGGCTGCCGCCGTCCTGCTCATTTTTCTCCCGCCAGCACGTAGGAGGCCACGGAGATATATTTGCGTCCAGCCTCCTGGGCGTGGGCGACGCAGGCGTCCAGGTCGTCGCGGGTGCGCACGCTGGCCAGCTTGATCAGCATCGGCAGGTTCAGGCCGGCGATGACCTCGGCCTTGGTCTGCTCCATCACCGAGATGGCCAGGTTGCTGGGCGTGCCGCCGAACATGTCGGTCAGCAGTATGACCCCGGCGCCGTCATCGACGGCGGCGCAGGCCTTCAGGATGTCCGACCGGCGACGCTCCATGTCGTCTTCCGGCCCGATGCAGATGGCCTTCACCGCGGTCTGCGGCCCCACCACATGCTCCATGGCGGAAACGAATTCCTCCGCCAAACGCCCGTGCGTGACGATCACGAGCCCGATCATGCCTGGTCTCTCAAACGGGATCCCCTTCGCCCGATACGGCAGGGAGACGCCGCGCGGGTCGCCTTGATACGCTTGTTAGGGGGCGACTCCAAGATGCTCCAGCATCCTGGCGATCTTCGCGGGCGCGGCGGGCTCAAGCGGCCACAGCTCGAAAGCCGGCAAATCCAACCCCAGAAGGCGTTCGGTGCGGGTCGGGGGCAGGCGTTCGACCCGGGCCGGGTCGTCGACGCAGCGCACCAGAAGGCAGATTTCGGCCTGCCGAATGGCCGGTTCGGGCACGATCCCGAAGCCGCGAACCTCCATCAGCCCCTTCAGCGGGTCGGGCGCGCGGCCGTAGAGCCGCCCCTCGGAGACGAAGGTCACCACCCGGTCGTCGGCCACCAGCCGGAAGCCCGCCTCCACCGCGCGCAGGGCCAGGTCGCTCTTGCCGGCGCCCGACGCCCCCTCGATCAGGACGCCGCGCCACAGGCCGCCGACCCGCCGGGCCACGAGGCCGGCATGGCGGATCATTCGCGCCCGCCATGGTGATGATGATGGCCGTCGCGGCCGTGATGGCCGTGGGCGTGACCGTCGCGATGCTCGGGCAGCTCGACCACGAAGCGCGCGCCGATCACCTTGCCGTCGTCGTCCTGACGGTTCTCGGCGTGGATCCTGCCGCCGTGCGCCTCGACGATCTGGCGGGCGATCGACAGGCCCAGGCCCGAATTGCCGCCGAACGCCCGGCCCTTGGGGCGCGAGGTGTAGAAGCGCTCGAAGATGGTCTCCAGGTTGTCGGGCGGGATGCCGGGGCCGTCGTCCTCGATCGTGGCGACCAGGCGGCCGTTCTGGCGGACGAGGGCGACCCGCACCTCGCCGTCGCCGGCGCTGAACGAGCGGGCGTTGTCGATCAGGTTGCGGAACACCTGGCTGACGGGGATCTCGCGAGCCATCACCCGCGAGGCGCCGCTGGGCGCGCCGGTCAGGCGCACGCGGACGCTGAACGGCGGCTCCTCGCCGCGCACCTGGGCCTCGTAGATGCTGACGGCCTCGCTCAGCAGGCGGGCCAGGTCGATCGGCTTGGGCAGTTCGCGCGACAGCTCCGCGTCGAGACGCGAGGCGTTCGAGATGTCGGTGACCAGCCGGTCCAGGCGGCCGACGTCCTGCTGCAGGATGCCCAGCAGGCGCTGGCGGGCCTTGGGCTCGGTGACCAGATCCAGGGTCTCGATGGCCGAGCGGATCGAGGTCAGCGGGTTCTTGATCTCGTGCGCCACGTCGGCGGCGAAGCGCTCGATGGCCCCCATCCGCTCGGACAGGGCCTCGGTCATCTCCTCCAGCGATCGCGACAGGTCGCCGATCTCGTCGTTGCGGCGCGAGATGTCGGGCAGGCTGATGGCCCGTGCGCCTTCCAGGCGCACGTGGTCGGCGGCCCTCGCCATGCGCAGCACGGGCTGGGCCACCAGCCGGTGCAGCAGCAGGCTGGAGATCAGCACCGCGCCGACGGCCACCAGCACGAAGGGCAGCAGGGCCTTGCGCTCGGCGCCGATGATCTCGTCGACGTCGCCGGCCTCGACGGTCAGCACGCCCAGCACGGCGCGCACGTGCTGGATCGGGATCGACACCGACACCACCCGCTCGCCGTTCTCGGCCAGGCGCACCTGCTTGACGGTCTCGCCCATGCGGGCGCGCTCGATTTCCTGCTCGAATTCGGCCTTGGCGCGCTCCAGGGCGCGCGGCTTGGCGTCCTTGTCCTGCAGCGAGAGGCGGAAGCCGTTGTCGCCCGACTTGCGGGCCGGCGGCAGCACCTTCCACTCCACCCGGTCCTCGACCAGGTAGGAGTCGGCCAGCAGGCGGCCCTCGCCGTCATAGAGGCGGGCGCGCTGGGAATGGCCGCTGAAGAACGACTGCAGGATGTCGTTGGCCGCGGCCACGTCGAGCGTCGGCTCGGGCTCGCCTTGCGTGGCGGCCCGCTCGATGATGTTGGCGATCAGCTCGCCCTGGGTGCTGAGGCTGTCGATGCGGGCGTTGATCAGGCCGCTGCGCAGTTCGTTGAGCACCAGGGCCCCGACCACCAGGATGGCCAGGGCCAGCAGGTTCAGCCCGACGATCAGCCGGCCCAGCCGCGAGGCCCGCGGCCAGGACAGCCGCCGGCGATCGCGCGGCGCGTCCTCGGCGCCGGGGTCGAGGCCCGCCTCAGGCTTCGCGGTAGCGGTAGCCGACGCCATACAGGGTTTCGATGGAATCGAACTCGGGGTCCACCTGGCGGAACTTCTTGCGCATCCGCTTGATGTGGCTGTCGATCGTACGGTCGTCGACATAGACCTGATCGTCGTAGGCGGCGTCCATCAGGTTGTCGCGGCTCTTCACGAAGCCGGGACGCTGGGCCAGCGACTGCAGCAGCAGGAACTCGGTGACCGTCAGGCGCACCGGCTTGCCGTCCCACAGGCTGTCGTGGCGGGCCGGGTCGAGCGTCAGCTTGCCGCGCTTCATGACCTTGGAGCCCGCGGCGCCGGCCGGGCCGGGCGCGGCCGGGTCTTCTTCCTCGGGACGGGCGCGACGCAGCACGGCCTTCACGCGCTCGAGCAGCAGGCGCTGGCTGAACGGCTTGTGCATATAGTCGTCGGCGCCGAGGTTGAAGCCGAGGATCTCGTCGATCTCGTCGTCCTTCGAGGTCAGCATGATGACCGGCGTCTCGGACGACTGGCGCAGGCGGCGCAGCACTTCCATGCCGTCCATGCGGGGCATCTTGACGTCGAGGATCACGAGGTCCGGCGGATTGCTTTCCACCGCCTCGAGACCCGAGACGCCGTCGTAATAGGCCTTCACCGTATGGCCGTGGCTCTCCAGGGCCAGGGAGACCGAAGCGACGATGTTCTCGTCGTCGTCGATGAGCGTGATCTCGGCCAAGCCGTCTATTCCTCCGAATACCTTCCCGGTGATCCTATCGACCACCGCGCCCCGCTACAACGCACGGAGCGGCCAAGCTTTCCATCGCGCCTTGTCGACCGCCATTGCGGCCGGGGCGTGGCGGGGTTGGACACACTTGCGGCGGCGGCGCCGAACGATGGTCTTCGCCCTTCAACCTCGCCTTAAGGTCTCGCAAGTCATAGTCACGATCCAGGAGCCCCATAAAGCCCATGAGCGATCAGGTCCATTACGAGCTATTCGTGCGCCGCAAGGTCGGCGCGCAATGGACTCTGGACATGGCCACCGAGATTCGCAGCCACGCCCTGGCCCAGGCCGAGGAAGTGCTGAACTCGGGGCGCGCCGTCGCCGTGCGGGTCTCGAAAGAGACGCTGGATCCCGAAACCCGGGAATACCGCTCCATCTCGATCTTCACCAAGGGCATGGTCGACGGCGGCAAGCCGAAGAAGCCGGTCGAGGAGATGGAGCCGCTGTGCGTGCAGCCGGCCGACCTCTACACCGCCCACGCCCGCGACCGCATCGGCCGCCTGCTGGAAAGCTGGCTGCAGCGCCACAAGGCCACGCCCTTCGAGCTGCTGCACCGTCCCGACCTGGTCGAAAAGCTGGAAGCCTCCGGCACCGACCTGCAGCACGCCCTGCAGAAGATCGCCATTCCCGAGGCCGAGGCCCGGGGCATGTCGGTCCACGAGCTGATCCGCAACTTCCAGGGCCTGGTCGAGCGCTCGGTCGCCAACCTGATGAAGGCCTTCAAGAAGGGCCAGCTGCCGGACCTCGACAAGGAAGGCTTTGCGAAAGCCGCCGAGCGCCTGGCCGCCGATCCCGATCGCGCCTTCCTGCTGGGGGCCGGCGTCGCCGCCTCGATCGCTCCGGCCAAGGACTGGAGCGAGAAGATCGCCCGCCTGCTCGACCTGGCCGACGCCGCGCCGGCCGAGCCCAAGGCCCGCGCCGCCGCCCTGGCCGCCATCGAGACGCCGCTGGCCGAGATCATCGGCTCCAAGGCCGGCATGGCCGACCTTCTCAACACCGCCGACGACCTGGGCTCGACCCTGGCGGCCATGACCCGCCTGGCCGGTGGCGCGCAGGTCGAGATGCTGATCAAGGTCGAGGCCAGCGTTCGGGCCTGCATGCCGGAGCTGTCGGGCACCGCCAAGCGCCTGGGCCAATGGCTGTGCGGCGACAATTTCCCCACGGTGCGCGCCTCGATCGCCCGCCGGGTGCTCAAGGAGCTGAACGGCGTGCGCCGTCTCAAGCCGACCGACGCCGAGAGCGAGATCGAGCACCTGCGCGCCCTGGCCATGAGCCTGACGGCCGCGGCGGGCCGCATCCTGCCGGCCGAGGACATCACCGCGGCCTTCACCACCCGTTCCAAGACCCTGCTCAACGGCGACTTCATCGAGGCCCTGTTGGGTCGCGACCGCTCGGCCCGCGAAGAGGTGGTCATGCTGATCCGCCTGGCCGAGAACGTCATGGGCGCGGTCAACAAGCGCCATGCCGCCCGCTGGCTGTCGGCCAACATCCAGGCCATGCGCTTCGAGAAGGAGATGCGCCAGGGTCCCGACAGCCCGTCGGTGAAGCTGGCCGCCCTGGCGGCGCTGCAGAAGTCGCTGACCCGTTCGGGCCTGGTGGTCGAGGACTACGGGCCGCTGTGCGCCAAGCTCGGCGACGTCGGCGGCATGGTCGAGGCCGACGCCCGCCTGCTGTCGCTGCTGGCCCGCGCGCCCGCGCCCCTGCCTCAGCGCCTGGCCCTGCTGGCCCGCCTGGCCATGGGCGAGGCCGGTCCCACCGGCCCGGTAGCCGACCGCGCTCGCCTCGAGGCCCTGAAGCTGGCCCGCGCGCCCGAAGCCCGCGAGCAACTGGCCGCCAGCCCCGAGACGCTGGATCTGCTCAAGGGCCTGGTGCAGCAGCAACAGGCGGCCTGAGGCCTCCTCCAAGCTTGTCCGCGACCTGACGCGTCCCCAAATCCGTGCTCCTAAGAGTACGGAGCCCGACATGGCCGTCTTCAGCGTCTTCTATCCCGCCCACGACGGGGCCAAGTTCGATCACGACTACTACAAGGCGGTGCACATCCCGCTGGCGCAGAAGGCCTTCGGCCCGACCGGCCTCGTCGACACGCGGATCCTGCGCGGCGTGCCCGGCCCCGACGGCTCGCCGCCGCCGTTCGTGGCCATGGTGCACCTGACCTTCCGCGATGCCGCCGCGCTGCAGGCCTCGCTGGGCGGCCCCGAGGCCCCGGCCGTCCAGGCCGACGTCGCCAACTTCACCGACATCACGCCGGTGATCCAGATCAGCGTCGAGCCATAGGGCGCGCTCAAGCTTGACCGCTGGGCGCGGTCGGCCAATCTGTCGCCCCGCTCGCGACCCGCCTGGAACTCGTCATGGCCTTCATCAGCATCGTCTACCCGGCCCGCGACGGCGCGCGCTTCGACCACGACTACTATGCGCAAACCCATATCCGCATGGTGCGCGAGGCGCTGGCGCAGACCGGCCTGCTGGACGCCCGGGTGTTTCGCGGCGTGTCGGCCCTGGACGGCGGCCCGGCGCCGTTCGTGGCCATGGCGCACCTGACCTTCCGCGACGAGGCCGCCATGCGCGCCTGCCTGGAAAGTCCGGCCGCGCCCGGCCTGCACGCCGACGTGGCCAACTTCACCGACATCGCGCCGGTGATCGAGATCTACGCGGCGGGGTAGTTTACACGCCCAGCGCCCGCGCCAGCGCCTCGACCACCCGCTCCGGATCCCCATCATCCATTCCCGGATAGAGCGGCAGGGTCAGGCAGCGGCCATACCAGGCGTCGGCGCCGGGCAGGTCGGCCAGGCCATACCGGTTCACGTAGTAGGGCTGGCGGTGCACCGGGATGTAGTGGACCTGCGTGCCCACGCCCTGGGCCTTCAGGCTTTCGACCACGGCCGCGCGGCTGGTCATCGCCGTCTCGAAGTCGATCAGCACGGTCAGCAGGTGCAGGGCCGGGTCGGACCAGGACGGGCTGACGGCCAGCCGCACCAGCGGCGAGAGCGGCTCCAGCAGCGCCTGGTAGCGCGCGGTCAGCGCTCGGCGGCGTTCGACGAAGCGGTCCAGCTTGGCCAGCTGTGAAATCCCCAAGGCGCACAGTACGTCGGGGATGCGGTAGTTGAAGCCCAGTTCGGGCATCTCGTAGACCCAGGGCTCGGCCCCGGCCGGACGCACCATGCCGTGGCCGCGCAAGCTGCGGGCCTTGGCCGCCAGCGCGGCGTCATTGGTGGTCAGCATGCCGCCCTCGCCGGTGGCGAGCGTCTTGACCGGATGGAACGAGAAGCTGGCGAAGGCCGAGTAGGCGCAGTCGCCCACCGGATGGGCCTCGTTGCCGAAGGTCGCGATCGAGCCCAGCGCGTGCGGCGCGTCCTCGACCAGCACCGCGCCGGCCGCGCTGGCCATGGCCTTCAGCGCCGGCAGGTCGCAGACGTCGCCGCGCAGGTGCACCGGCAGCACGGCCCGCACGCGGCGCTCGCCCACGCGAGACAGGGCGTCGGCCAGGGTATCCGGGGTCATCAGGCCGCTGTCGGGGTCGACGTCGGCGAACACCACCTCGGCCCCGGCGTAGCGGGCGCAGTTGGCGGTGGCCAGGAAGGTCACCGAGGGGGCGATGCAGACATCGCCCTCGCCGACCTCCAGCGCCATCATCGCCAGGTGCAGGGTCGCCGTGCCGTTCGAAACGGCGATGGCGTGCTGCGCCCCGACCTTCTGCTTGAAGGCCGTCTCGAAGGCTTCGACCGTCGGGCCGGTGGTCAGAAAGTCGGCGCGCAGGGCCTCTGCGACAGCCGCGATGTCGTCGTCCTCGATCGTCTGCCGACCGTAGGGGAGGAAGCCGCTCATCGCGCGGCCTTCTCCTCCAGCATGGCCAGCAGGCCCTCGGGGCTCAGCCAATCGTGGTTGTTGTCGCTGCTGTAGGAGAAGTCCTCGGCCACCGGCTTGGCGCCGTCGGCCTCGGAATAGGGCTCGCGGCCGAACTCGGCGAAGTTGGGCTCGATGGCGAAGCGGTCGTCGAACTCCACCGTCGAGCGGGCGTCGTCGGCGCTGATCATGATCTCGTGCAGCTTCTCGCCGGGGCGGATGCCGATCACCTTGACGCCCGCGCTCGGCGACATGGCCTTCACCAGGTCGGGCATGGCCATCGACGGGATCTTCGGCACGAAGATCTCGCCGCCGCGCATCAGGTTCAGCGACGACAGCACGAAGTCGACCCCCTCGTTCAGCGTGATCCAGAAGCGGGTCATGCGCGGGTCGGTGATGGGCAGCTCGGTCGCACCTTGGTCCAGCAGGCGGCGGTACAGCGGCACGACGCTGCCGCGCGAGCCCACGACGTTGCCGTAGCGCACGACGCAGAACCGCGTGCCGATGTCGCCCGACAGGTTGTTGGCCGCCACGAAGGTCTTGTCCGAGGCCAGCTTGGTCGCGCCATAGAGGTTGGTCGGGTTGCAGGCCTTGTCGGTCGACAGGGCCACGACCTGCTTCACGTGGTTGTTGAGGCTGGCCCAGACCACGTTCTCGGCGCCCAGCACGTTGGTGTGGATGCACTCCGAGGGATTGTACTCGGCGGCGGGCACCTGTTTCAGGGCGGCGGCGTGGATGACGATGTCGACGCCGCGCAGGGCCAGGGTCAGGCGCTCGCGGTCGCGCACGTCGCCGAGGAAGAAGCGCAGCTTGGCGAAGTCGGCCTCGTCGAACTGCTCGCGCAGCTCCAGCTGCATGTCGCTCTGCTTCAGCTCGTCGCGCGAATAGATGATGACCTTGCGCGGGCTCGACCGCTTCAGCACCGTCTCGATGAACCGGCGTCCGAACGAGCCGGTGCCGCCGGTGACCAGGATCACCTTGCCGTCAAGGTCGAGGGATTGCGGTGAAAAGCGTCCCAAGATCAGCCTCCTCGCACCCGCCGCGCGCGCATCTGACGCACGGGGAATCTAGGTTAACGCGTTTGTGCGGCGCCAGACGTAAAGAGGACGTCAACCACGACGGGTTATGCGGAAGGCCATGCGCCGCACCCTCGCCCTCCTCGCCGCCGTCCTGACGCTCGCCGGTCTTGGCGCTTCGCCCGCCCTGGCCAGCGGCGGCGAAGCCAAAAAGGAAGCGCCGCCGACCTATTTCGCCCTGCCGACCATCACCGCCACGGCCATCCGCCGCGACGGCCGCAAGGGCGTGATGACGCTGGAGACCGGCATCGAGGCCAAGGACCCCAAGGTCATGGAGCACGCCCAGGCCTCGACCCCGCGCCTGCGCGCGGCCTTCGCCCAGGTGCTGATGACCTACGCCTCGGGCCTGCGCCGCGGCGCCGTGCCCGACCTCGACTATGTCGGCGCCGAGATGCAGAAGGCCGCCGATCGCGTACTGGGCCGCAAGGGCGCCAAGGTGCTGCTCGGCTCGGCGATGGTGAACTAGGCGCCCTTGGCCTTGCGCCGCGCGCGGAAGAAGCCGCGCAGCAGGTCGGCGCTTTCCTGCGCCATCACCCCGCCCGTCGTCTCCGGCCGCCAGTGGCAGGTGGGCTGGGCGAAGAACTTCGGGCCGTGGATCACCGCTCCGCCCTTGGGATCGTCCGCGCCCCAGACCACCCGGCCGATGCGGGCGTGGCTGATCGCGCCGGCGCACATGGCGCAGGGCTCCAGCGTCACCACCAGGGTCAGGTCCGTCAGCCGGTAGTTTTCCAGCCTGGCCGCCGCCAGCCGCATGGCCGCGATCTCGGCGTGGGCCGTGGGGTCGTGCGCCGCGATCGGACCATTGCCGGCCCTGGCGATCACCTCGCCTGTCCTCGGATCCAGGATCACCGCCCCCACCGGCGTCTCGCCGCGCTCGGCCGCCGCACGAGCCTCCTCCAGGGCCAGGGCCATGGCGTCTTCGTCGATCATGGCTGGCCTCCGTCTTCCAGCGCGCGCACGTGGGCGCCCAGACCGGCCGTCCGGGCCTTGGCGACCAGGCGGGCGTCGGCGGTGACCATTACCGTTCCCCGCTGCTCCGCAAGCGCCAGGTAGGTCGCATCATAGGCGCTCACGCCATGTCGCGCGGCCAGGGCGAAGGCGCGTTCGGCCAAGCCGGCCATGGGGCGAAACTCAGCGATGATCTCGTCCAGGGCCGAGGCCGCGCGACCGGCGCGGGCCTCGTCCAAGCCGTCGTTCCTGACCCGTCGCGCGGCGATGCTGGCCATCTCTATCCGCAGCAGGTCGGGTGCGATCAGGCGGGTTTCGGACAGAGCCAGCGCCCGCGCCGCCTCGGATCCGGCCTCGATGAAGAACAGCTTCGCCGCCACGGAGGCGTCGAGCACGATTTCAGCGGCCATCGCGACCCTCGCGCACGAGCGCAGCGGCGTCCGTCGCGCCCGCCGGCAGGGGCTGGGCCAGGTCGGCCAGCAGCGTGCGCCGACGCTCGACGGCCAGGGCGTTCAGCAGCGCCGCGGCGGCCGTCTGGGGGGGCGCGCCCGTGCGCAGGGCTTCGCGGTCGATCATCTGGAGGCTGGCGGGGGTCAGCAGATCCAGCGGTACGGGCAAGACCTCGTCGCGATGGCGAAACGGCGTCGCCCCTTCGGCCACGCCCCGCTCGGCCTCGCGCACGAACCTGACCCTGCGGCCGGCCAGATCGAGGGCCGAGGTCTTCCAGCCCGCGTCCAGCCAGGCTGCGGCGTGCGTGTGGCCGATGCGGGTGTTGGACCACCAGGCCTGATGCTCTCGGGCCGAACGCGGAAGCGCAAAGCCCAGAACGACTTCGATCTCGTCGAAGGCCATGAGCACCTCGTCGCCGTCGTAGACGTTTTCCAGGTGGCGCCTGAGCGGCTCGTACTTCACCAGGCTCTCCGCCAAATAAGGTATATAACCATATATAACTTTCTGGATGCGAGTGTCCACCTTGATCGCCCCGTCGTTCGGCGCCATGAGCTTTCTTCAACGCCCATCGTGAGATGCGCCCCTCCCATCGAAGGAACCAAGGCATGACCGACAAGTATCAGCCCGCCCTGCACGACGCCGTCGAGCATGATCCGGACGCCGAGGGCGGCGAGCGCGTCGCCAAGGCCCTGGCCCGCGCGGGCGTGGCTTCGCGCCGCGAGGTCGAGCGGCTGATCGAGGCCGGCAAGGTCGTGCTGAACGGCCAGGTGCTGACCACCCCGGCCGTGCGGGTGTTTCCGGGCGACCTGCTGGTCGTCGACGGCAAGCTGGTCGAGGACCGCCAGCAGACCCGCCTGTTCCGCTATCACAAGCCTACCGGCCTGGTGACCACCCACAACGATCCCAAGGAGCGCCCGACCGTGTTCGGCGCGCTGCCGCACGGCCTGCCGCGGGTGATCTCGGTCGGCCGCCTCGACCTCAACTCCGAGGGCCTGCTGCTGCTGACCAACGACGGCGAGCTGTCGCGCGCGCTGGAGATGCCGCAGAACGCCTGGACCCGCCGCTATCGCGCCCGCGCCTTCGGCCACGCCACCCAGGAGACGCTGGACAAGCTGAAGGACGGAACGACCATCGAGGGCGTCCGCTACGGCCCGATCGAGGCCCGCCTCGACAAGGCCCAGGAAAAGGCCGGCGGCGGCCGCAACGTCTGGATCACGGTCACGCTGACCGAAGGCAAGAACCGCGAGGTCCGCAAGGTGCTGGAGTCGGTGGGCCTGAAGGTCAACCGCCTGATCCGCCTGTCCTACGGGCCGTTCGCGCTGGGCACGCTGCAGGCGGGCCAGGTCGAGGAGGTCGGCCCCCGGGTGATCCGCGAGCTGCTGGCCGGGGTCATCTCCGAAGAGAACATGCCCACGGGCGACAAGCCGCAGTTCGTCGGCGTCGCCGATCCGCTGTACGCGCCGGGCGTGGCCAAGGACGGCGAGCGCCTGCGCGGCGGCGAGATCCAGCGTCGCGCGCCCACCGGCCGGTCGCCGCAGATCGTCACGCCCAAGGTCGAGGAGCCCAAGAAGGTCTACAAGGCCGGCTGGGCCAAGGCGAAGATCAAGGTCGATCCCAACAAGTCCAAGCCGCGCAAGGCCAAGTCGATCGAGACCAAGTTCGTCACCGAGGCCCCCGCGCGTGGCAAGGGCCCCGGCAAGGGCCCCGGCAAGAGCGTCGGCAAGTTCGCGGGCAAGCCGGGCGCGGTCGCCAAGCCGGGCGCGGGCAAGCCCGGGGCGCGTCCCGCCGGCAAGGCCGGACCCGCGCGTCCTGCCAGGCCCGAGGGCTTCAAGGGTCCGCGCGGCCCCAAACGCTAGCGCGGAGGCGGCCTGGTGCGTGAGTTCTTCTCCCTGATGGCCGGCTACAACGCCTGGGCCAACGACCGCCTGCTGGGCGCCTGCGAGGCCCTGCCGGCGGGAGGCTTCACCGCCGATCGCGGCGGCTTCTTCGGCTCGATCGCCGGGACGCTGAACCACCTGCTGGTCACCGACCGCATCTGGACGGCCCGCCTGGCCGGAACGCCGCTGCCGCCCTACGGCCTGGACACGATGCTGTTCGCCGACCTGGCCGGGCTTCGCGCGGCGAGGGCGGTCGAGGACGCGGCGCTGGTCGCCTATGTCGCCGGCCTCACCGACGAGGCCTGCGCCGGGCAGTTCCGCTGGGTGCGCAAGGCCGACGGCGTCGAGGTGGTCGGGCCGCTGTGGAAGACGCTCGCCCATCTGTTCAATCACCAGACCCACCATCGCGGCCAGGCCCACGACCTGATCGGCCAGGCGGGCGTGGCGCCGCCGTCGCTGGACCTGCCGGTCTATCAGCGCGAGGCGGGCGTCTGATCCTGGAGCTGCGTCTCCTTACGGCCGAGTTTCGCCACATTCGCCCCTAGGGTGCCCTGGTGCAGCTTTCAGGGGAGTCGGGCATGAGGGGATCTGGACTAGCGGCGGCCTTGCTGGCGGCCTGCGTGCTTCCGGCCTGCGCCGAGCGGGCCGACGCCCAGTCGGCGTCGTCTTCGACGCCCGCCGTCGCCGCGCCCCAGGCCGAGGGCGGACCCTACGTGCTGAAGGGCACGCAGGTCTGGACCGTGCCCGATCCGGTCTCGGGCCGCGACTACGAGGTCTTCGTCAGCCTGCCGGCCAGCTACGAGGCCAATCCCCAGCGCCGCTATCCGGTCGTCTTCGTCACCGACGCCGACTACGCCTTCCCGATCATTCGCCAGGTCGCCCGCCGGGTGAACCTGGAGGGGCCGGTGATCGAGGAGTTCATCCTCGTGGGCCTGTCCTATTCGCGCGGCGACAGCGGCGTCGTCAGCCGCAACCGCGACTACACGCCCACCCCCAACGGTCCCCGCGGCGCCGGCGCGGCGCTGCACGGCCAGGGCGGCGCCTACCAGGCCTATCTGAAAAGCCAGGCCATCCCCTTCGTCGACCGTCGCTTCCGCACCGATCCCGCCCGCCGGGTGCTGCTGGGACACTCGTACGGCGGCCTGCTGGGCGCGCAGATCCTGTTCACCGACCCGACGCTGTTTCACGCCTACGTCCTGGGCAGCCCGTCCTTCTGGTTCGACAAGCGCCACATCATGACGATGGAGGCCGACTACGCCCGCGCCCACAAGGACCTGCCGGCCGACGTCTTCATGTACATCGGCGCCTATGAGACCCCCGGGCCCGGTCCGCGCAACACCACCGGGCCCGACATGGTCGCCGACATGCGGGCCATGGAACGGACGCTGAAGTCGCACGGCTATCCCGGCCTTCGCGTGCGCTCGACCGTGCTGGAGGGCGAGGATCACCTGACCGTCGCCCCGGTCGGCTTCACCCGCGCCCTGATGGCCGTGCTGCCGGCGAAGGGCTGATCAATTCACGCCTGTAGCTCCACCCCCGGGATGTGCTAGATCGCGACCATGAAACGCGCCGTCGAACACCGCATCGGGGTCCAGGCCCCCGCCGAGATCGTCTGGGAAGTCGTGTCCGAGTTCGAGCGCTGGCACGAGTGGAACCCGCTCTACGTCAAGGCCGCCGGCCAGCTGAAGATCGGCACGGCCCTGACCCTGGAAGAGGCCATCGGCGATCGCCCGGTCAAGGTGATCCAGCCGATCGTCCAGGACTGGGTGCCCTTCGAGCAGCTTCACTGGCGCTCCCAGCGCCTGGGCGGCTTCGTCACGGCCATCCGCTACCTTGAGGTCGAGAACATGGGCGAGACCAACGCCACCTTCTCGAACGGCGAACTGTTCATGGGCCTTTTGGTCAAGTGGATCTCCAAGGACGAGCGCCGGGCCCTGAAGGCGGCCTTCACGGCGATGGGCGAGGCGGTGCGCGACCGCGCCGAGGCCCTCTGGCAGGCGCGCGCGGCCGCCCCATCTGAAGCCGGATGATCGACGATCTCTACAGCGCCCGCATCCTGACGCTCGTGGCCAACATGCCGCGGGCCGGGCGGCTGGCCGCGCCCGACGCCAGCGCCGAAAAGACGGCCAAGCTGTGCGGCAGCCGGATCGTCGTCGACGTCGTGGTCGAGGGCGGCAAGGTCGCCGACTTCGCCCAGGAGGTTTCGGCCTGCGCCCTGGGCCAGGCCAGCGCCGCGGTGCTGGGGGGCAATGTGATCGGCGCGGATCTCGCCGAACTTGAGTTGGCCCGCGACGCCCTGGCCGCTATGCTGAAAACGAACGGCCCGCACCCTGCGGGCCGCTTTGCGGAGCTCGCCGTGCTGGAGCCGGTCAAGGACTATCCCGCCCGTCACGCCTCGACGCTTCTGGCGTTCGAAGCCGCGGTCGAGGCTGTCCGGAAGGCCACAGGGGCGACCCAAACGCGAACTAGCCGCGCCGGCGCCGCTTGATCGGAGCTTTTCGCGGGTGCGATAAGTCCCCGACTCCGTTCGCGAAAGCGCCGGCATGAGCCTTTATCACCGCGTCGTCGACTTCGGCCTGCGCGCCTACAAGTTGACGCTCTCGCCTCTCATCGGGCGCCAGTGCCGCTACCTTCCGACCTGCTCGGAGTATGCGGCGCAGGCGCTCAAGGAACATGGCCCCGGCATGGGGTCCTGGCTCGCTCTGCGACGGATTTGCCGCTGCAATCCGTTCGGAGGCTGGGGATACGACCCGCCGCCTCCGCCGCGCGAGCCGCGCAAATGGATGTGTGAAGAATGATCGATCTGGTTTTCCCCGACGGCTCCTCCCGTCAGTACCCCGATGGCTCGACGGGGCGCGACGTGGCCGCCGCCATCTCCAAGTCGCTCGAGAAGAAGGCCCTGCTGATCAAGCTGGACGGTCAGGTGCTCGACCTTGACCGCGCCCTGACGCCCGACCTGCTGACGGGCGAGCGCAAGTTCGAGATCCTGACGCGTGAGGCCCCCGAGGCCCTCGACACCATCCGCCACGACACCGCCCACGTGCTGGCCGAGGCCGTGCAGGAGCTGTTCCCCGGCACGCAGGTGACGATCGGCCCGAACGTCGAGGACGGCTTCTACTACGACTTCGCCCGCGACGAGCCGTTCAGCCTGGACGACCTGGCGACGATCGAAAAGCGCATGAAGGAGATCGTCGACCGCGACGAGAAGATCACGCGCGAGGTCTGGGACCGCGACGAGGCCATCAAGCACTTCGACGAGATCGGCGAGCAGTACAAGGCGCAGATCATCCGCGACCTGCCGGGCACGGACACGATCACGGTCTATCGCCAGGGGAACTGGAAGGACCTCTGCCGCGGCCCGCACCTGCCGTCGACCAAGCATGTCGGCAAGGCCTTCAAGCTGACCAAGCTGGCCGGCGCCTACTGGCGCGGCGACCAGAACAACGCCCAGCTGCAGCGCATCTACGGCACGAGCTGGGCTTCGGAAGCCGACCTTGAGGCCTACCTCAAGCGCATCGAGGAAGCCGAGAAGCGCGATCACCGCAAGCTGGGCAAGTCGCTGGGCCTCTTCCACATGCAGGAAGAGGGCCGCGGCATGGTGTTCTGGCACCCCAAGGGCTGGAAGCTGTGGCAGACGCTGGAGGCCTACATGCGCCGCAGCCTCGACCGCGCCGGCTATATCGAGGTCAAGACGCCCCAGGTCCTGGACAAGACCTTCTGGGAAAACTCGGGCCACTGGGACAAGTACCGCGCCAACATGTTCGTCTGCGAGACGGTCGAAGGCGAGATCCTGTCGCTCAAGCCGATGAACTGTCCCGGCCACGTGCAGATCTGGAACGTCGGCCAGCGTTCGTACCGTGAACTGCCGATGCGCATGGCCGAGTTCGGCGCCTGCCATCGCTACGAGCCGTCGGGCGCCCTGCACGGCCTGATGCGCGTGCGCGCCTTCACCCAGGACGACGCCCACATCTTCTGCCGCGAGGACCAGATCGTCGAGGAGACCGAGCGCTTCATCCGCCTGACGCGGATGATCCACGCCGACCTCGGCATGACGACGAAGTACATCGCCCTGGCCACGCGTCCTGAGTTGCGCGCCGGTTCGGACGAGTTCTGGGACAAGGCCGAGGGCATGCTGGCCGAGGCCGCCCGCCTGGCCGGCGTCGAGCCGGTGATCGCCGAGGGCGACGGCGCCTTCTACGCGCCCAAGCTCGATTTCATCGTCCAGGACGCCATCGGTCGCGAGTGGACCTGCGGCACGCTGCAGCTTGATTACGTTCTGCCGGAACGTTTGGGCGCCGAGTACGTTGCCGAAGACGGATCCAAGAAGCGGCCGGTGATGCTGCATCGCGCGATCCTGGGGTCGTTCGAGCGGTTCATCGGGATTCTGTTGGAAAACTACGCGGGCCATCTGCCGCTTTGGCTGGCGCCGACGCAGATCGTCGTGGCGACGATCACGTCCGACGCCGACGACTATGCGCGCACTGTCGTGGAGCGGTTGACGGCCGCTGGGCTGCGTGCGGAAGTTGATCTGCGCAATGAGAAGATCAACTATAAGATTCGCGAGCACAGCCTCGCCAAGGTTCCCGTGATCGCGGTGGTCGGGCGCAAGGAAGCCGAGACGGGGCAGGTCGCCCTGCGGCGCCTGGGCGGCGAGGGTCAGCAGATCCTGTCGCTCGACGAGGCGCTGTCGGTGCTCGGCCTGGAAGCCACGCCGCCCGACCTCGCGCGGGCCCGCGCGCCGCAGGTCGCGCCGGAGCTCGCCCAGGTTTGATATGAACAGCATTCTCCCGTCCTTCACGGTCCTCGCCGCAGGCGCGCGTCCCGCCAAGCCCTTGGTTTCGGTGGTGATGGTCGTCTATTGGACGGGAGAAGCGCTGGTCGACAGCATCCGCCACGTGCTGGCCGAGCCGATGGTCGACGAGTTCGTCATCGTCGATAACGGCTCCTCGCCCGAGGACGCCGACATGCTGCGGGCGCTCGGCCTGACCGAGCCCCGCGTGCAGCTGGTCCAGGGGCACGGCAATGTCGGCTTCGCCTGCGGCGCCAATCTGGGCGCCTCGGTCAGCCAGGGCGAATACCTGATCTTCCTCAATCCCGACGCCAACGTGCAGCCCGACTGCGTGCCGGCCATGGTCGCGGCCTTCCGGGACCAGCCGGTGCCGACCGTGATGGGCGCGCGGGTCATGAACATCGACGGCACCGAGCAGCGCGGCGGCCGTCGCGGCGAGGTGACCCCGGTCACCACGCTGCTCAGCCTTTCGCAGCTCAGCCAGAAGATGGCGCGCTTCAAGCGTTTCGAGATCCACCGCGAGCACGAGCCGCTGCCGGCCGAGCCGACGCCGATGCCGACCATCTCCGGCGCCTGCTTCGCCCTGCGGCGGGTCGATTTCGACGCCCTGGCCGGCTTCGACGAGGGCTATTTCCTGCACGTCGAGGACGTCGACCTGTGCTGGCGCGCGCGCCAGGCCGGCGGCCAGGTGCTGTTCCATCCCAACGCCCGCGTCATCCACCTGGGCCACACCAGCCTGGAGCACCCGGTCAAGGTCGAGTTCCACAAGGGCGTGGGCCTGGCGCGCTACTTCATCAAGCGGGCCGACAACATCCAGCGCTACGTGCTGGCGGTGATGCTGGCTCCGCTGATCCTGGGGCTGTCGGTCTGCCGGCCGGCCATCAATGCGCGCCTGCGCAAGTCCAAGGCCAAGGGCCACGCCTAGAGGGCGGGCTTCAGCCGCCCCGCATAGCCGAAGATCACGCCCAGCCACGGATGGGCGACCAGCACCCGGAACCGATAGGTCCCGTCGCGCTCGAAGGTTCGCGCGCGCGTGCGCGGCGCCCAGGCGGCGGGCAGGGGCAGGGCCCCCAGCCGCCAGCTCTCGAAGTTCCAGGAAAAGCCACCGGCATAAGGCGCGGCGTGGAAGCGGAAGGTCAGCGCGCCGACCGTTTCCTCGAAGGCGAACGGATCGTCCGCCGCCGGACGGATGCGGGAGGCGAATGTCCGGCCGTCGAACCGACGGGTCCAGGCCTCGCCGCCGTCCTTCCGCGGGGCGATCGACACCGTGGTGGAGTGGGTTCCGGGCTCGGGCAGGCCCTGCAGACGACGGGCCAGGGCCGCCAGGCCGCCGCCGCCACGAGCGCGGGCGCGGCCGTCCAGGGTTGTCGTTTCCTCGCCCAGATGGGCGGCGCGAACCGAGGCCGGCAGGTCCGCGAACGCCGCGCCGAGCGCGCGCGGAAATACGCCCGGCGCAGCGGGTGCGGCGGTGTCGATCCGCGTCGTGATCGGCAGGCCGGCCAGCGGGGCCAGCAAGACGGAAAGGTCGACCAGGCCGACGCAGGCGCAGGCTCGCGGCGCATCGAGGGCGCCGTCCAGCAGCGCGCCCGCCAGGGCCGCGGCCGGGGCGGCGGGCACGTTGGGTCCCGCGCCCCGTTCGGCCCACAGGCTCCAGCGGGCGGCGATGGGCGCGCCGGAGGCGTCCAGCCCCTCGGCCCGCACGGTCATGCCGCCTCGGTCCGAGCCCAGCGGCGCCAGCAGGCCGGCGCCCGCGTTCAACGGGGCGGCCAGCGGCTCCAGCGTCGAGACCAGCCGCCAGCGGCGCAGGAAGCTCAGCAGCCAGAGGCCCAGATGCAGCGGCGCCAGTTCAAGCCCGGCGCCGAACAGCGCATCGCGCGTGGGGGCGTAGCGCTGGCGCAACTGATCGAGGTCGGGCGTTTCGGCCAGGCTGGTCCAGCGCCGGCCAAGGCCGGGAAAGGCCAGCCTCCGGGGGGCGCTCCAGCCCGGTCGCTCGACCAGGCTGGAGCCCGAGAACACCGCCACCGGGCCGCCGGTCCAGCGCAGGATGGCCCGGATCACCGACAGGCCGCGCGGCGCCCGCGCGCCGGGCGAGATCGCCGCCTCGATGCGGTCGATGCGGGTCCAGCCCGCCGTCAGCCGGTCCGCCGCCGCGCAGGTCAGGGCCGGGGTCGAGCTGGCCCCGGTGATCGCCCATCGCCCTGCTTCGAGCGCGCAGGCCGCCAGGCGCTCGGKAAAGGCGGCGACGAAATCGCGGGCGTCGGCCAGGTCCACATAATGCGCGCCGGCCGCCAGCGCGGCTTTGGCGAAGGCGCCGTCCTGGCCCTGGAACGGCCCGGCGGCGTCGATCACCACCGTCGCGCCCAGGCGCTCCAGGTTCCTGGGCCGCTCGCGATCGACCAGGGCGATCTCGATCCCGGCCGCCGGGTCTTGATTGCAAAGCTCGGCCCGCAAGGCCTCCAGCGGCTCCAGGCGGCGGGCCGCCAGCACCAGGTCGATGTCGGCCCGCCTCGCCAGCATCCGGGCCAGCCGCGCGCCGAAGACGCCGCTGGCGCCCACCAGCACCACGCGCTTGCGTTCGCCGAGGGGGAGGGGGGTCATGCGGTCGGCGGCTCCAGCAGGAAGCGGGCGCGCTGCTCCGGCGTGGGGACCATGCAGCTCGACCGCTTGCCCATCAGCCGATAGCGGTTGGCGGCCAGCCAGTCGTAGCCAGCGTCCAGCCAGGTCTCCGGCAGCAGGCCGACGACGGCCGCCAGCCACGACCAGGGCGCGCCCAGCCGGCGCAGCAGGGCCAGGATCGCGGCGCTCTTCTCCAGCGCCCGCCCGTCGTCGAGATAGAGAAAGCTGGCCGGATGGTCCGGATCGATCCCGTGGGCGATCGCCAGGGCCCGGCCGTAGTCCGACTGGATCGGGGTGAAGCGCATGACGCCCTTGCGGTCGATGGCCAGCACGGCCCGCACCGAGCCTGAGCACAGGTTGCAGACCCCGTCGAACAGCCACAGCGGCTGAGGATGGCTCACGGCCGGTTCTCCAGGCATTCGCGCTTGAGGGCCTGCAGCGCGGCGGGCACGTCGCGCCGCATGGCCGCCGCCGCCATCCCCGCGGGCAGGCCGAACGGGGCGCTGACCTTGTTTTCATAGACCACCCGGGTGGCCGCCCCGTCGTCCAGCGGCGTTAGCAGCCACTGGCCCTCGCAGTCGTCGATGTCGCCGCCGATGCAGCGAAAGCCGATGCGCCGCCCGGGCTCGAGCTCCAGCCGCGACACCGACCGCAGCATCGGCGAGAACAGCCCGCGCTTGATCCAGTGCTCGCGGGTCTCGGTGCGGCCGTCGGCGGAGCGTTCGAGCACGGCGCAGCGCTTGACGCTGGGGGTCATGCGCGAGGCCAGCCGGCAGTCGAGGATGGTGCGCCAGACCCGTTCGGGCGGGGCGGGAATGTCGATGGACGCCCGCACCTCGCCGCGTCCGTCGGCCCCGGCCCGCACGTCGGCGGCGCCGTCCGCCGCGATCGCCGGGGGCGTCGCGGCCAGCCAGAGAAGGGCGAGGGCCAGGCCGTTCATGGCCCCACGCTAGAGGGTTTCCACCCTGGCGGGAAAGCCGCTTTCGCCGCCTATCGGGTCAGCGCGGCCGCGCCGCCCGCGTGCCAGGCCCAGGCGTGCTCGATGATCTCGTCCAGTCCGTAGCGCGGGGTCCAGCCCAGCAGCGCGCGGGCCTTGCCGTTGTCGGCCACCAGGCTGGGGGCGTCGCCGTCGCGGCGCGGGGCCGGCTCCAACGGGAACGGCCGGTTCGAGCGTCGCTCGATGGCCCCGACCAGTTCCTTGACCGTGGTGCCCGTGCCGGTGCCCAGGTTGAAGGCCGCGCTCTCCTTGCCGGCCAGCAGCCATTTCAGCGCCGCCACGTGGGCGTCGGCCAGGTCCAGCACGTGGATGTAGTCGCGCACGCAGGTGCCGTCGCGGGTGTCGTAGTCCTCGCCGAACAGCATGAACTTGTCGCGCTMGCCCCGCGCGGCGGCGATGGCCAGCGGGATGGCGTGGGTCTCCGGCTCGTGCTTCTCGCCGATGCGGCCTTCGGGGTCGGCGCCGGCGGCGTTGAAATAGCGCAGCGCCACCGAGCGGAAGCCCTTGTAGCGATCCATGTCGCGCAGGATTTCCTCGACCATCAGCTTGCTGCGGCCATAGGGATTGAGCGGCGCCTGCGGGTGGGTCTCGTCCATCGGCACGCGCACCGGCGCGCCGTAGGTGGCGCAGGTCGACGAGAACACCAGCTTGTCGATCCCGGCGCGGCGGGCGGCCTCGATCAGGGTGATCGTGCCGCCGACGTTGTTGCCGTAGAACGGACCGGGCTCGGCCACCGAGAAGCCGACCTCGATGAAGGCGGCGAAGTGGATCACCGCGACCGGCCTGTGCTTGGCCAGCACTTCGTCCAGGCGGGCGGCGTCGTTGATGTCGCCGACTTCCAGCGGGCCCCACTGGACGAAGCTTTCCCAGCCGTTGCTCAGGTTGTCGTAGACCACGGGCGTGAAGCCGGCCTCGGCCAGCCGCAGGCAGGTGTGCGAACCGATATAGCCCGCGCCGCCGGCCACCAGGATGGTTTCGCCCAAGATCGCGCTCCGTTCAGCGATGGGTTGAGGATCCCCCCGGCTCTTCTTGGCGGACGCCACGGCCGGGTCAAGACGCGACGAGGCCTAGCGAGGACTTATGACGCCTTTGCGGTCGCCGTCGCCCATTCAGAAGGCTTCGGCGAGGATGCTTCCGTCGGGCATGAGGGCCGCGCGCTTGAGACCGCTGGAGGCGAAAGGCATGGCGATGGCGCCGTCACGGTCCACCGACACCAGGCCGCCGTGGCCGCCCAGGTCGGCCACGCCCTGGATGGCGCCGGCCGCGGCCTCGTCCAGGCCCTGGCCGCCGAAGCGGATGCGGTGGGCGATCTGGGCGCCGACGGCGGTGCGGATGAAGTATTCGCCCTGGCCGGTGCACGACACCGCCGCCCAGCCGTCGGCCCAGGCCCCCGCGCCGATGATCGGGCTGTCGCCCACCCGGCCCGGCAGCTTGCCGAACACGCCGGCGGTCGAGGTGGCGGCGGCCAGCCGGCCGTCCTGGTCCAGCGCGACGCAGCCGACGGTGCCGGTGGGAAGGCCGCCGGGCGGGGCGTTGTCCTCGAAGGCGCCGGCGCGGGTGTAGTAGCTTTCGGGATCGGAGATCGTCTCCAGCCCCTGGGCGCGGGCGAAGGCCATGGCGCCCTCGCCGGCCAGCATCACGTGCGGGGTCTGGTCCATCACCGCCCGGGCGGCGCGGATCGGGCTGGCGAAGCCCTGCAGCGCGGCCACCGAGCCGGCGCGGCTGGTGGCGCCGTCCATCAGGCTGGCGTCCAGCTCGTACTCGCCGTCGGCGTTGGGCGAGGCGCCCTTGCCGGCGATGTACAGGCCCGAGGCCTCCAGCGCGGCCACCGTCTCGACCACCACGTCCAGCGCCGCGGCGCCCGCCGCCAGGCGCTCGCGGCCGGCCTCGATCAGGCCGCGCATGTGGGCGATCTCGACCGAGTAGTCATGGCCGCGCTTGGCGCCGGCGCCGCCGTGCAGGGCGAGGGTAAAACGTTTGTTTGACATTTGGCTTTCTCGGTCGTCGCGCCTGCGCTAGCGTCGGCCTTCTAAACAAAGAGACTGGGAGAAGCGAGATGAAGGCGGTGCTCAGCAAGGCGGTCGGCGGTCCCGAGACCCTGGTGCTGGAGGACCTGCCCGATCCGGTTCCCGCGCCCGGCCAGGTGCTGATCGACGTCAAGGCCTGCGGGGTCAACTATCCCGACCTGCTGATCATCCAGGACATGTACCAGTTCAAGCCCACGCGCCCCTTCGCCCCCGGCGGCGAGGTCTCCGGCGTGGTGGCGGCCCTGGGCGAGGGCGTCACCAGCCTTTCGGTCGGCCAGCGGGTGCTGGCGTCCACCGGCTGGGGCGGCATGGCCGACAAGCTGGCCGTCGAGGCCGCCCGCTGCACGCCGATCCCCGACGCCATGCCCTTCGACGAGGCCTCGGCCTTCATCCTGACCTACGGCACCTCCTACTACGCCCTGAAGGACCGCGGCTTCCTCAAGCCGGGCCAGACCCTGCTGGTGCTCGGCGCGGCCGGCGGCGTGGGCCTGGCGGCGGTGGAACTGGGCAAGGCCATGGGCGCGCGGGTGATCGCGGCGGCCTCCAGCCAGGAGAAGGTGGATCTGGCCCTCTCGCGCGGCGCCGACGCCGGCGTCGTCTACGCCCGCGGCCCGTTCGACAAGGACGGCCAGAAGGCCCTGGCCGACCAGCTGAAGGCCGCCTGCGGCTCCAATGGCTGGGACGTGGCCTATGACGCGGTCGGCGGCGACTATTCCGAAGCCACCATCCGCGCCGCCGGCTGGGGCGGCCGCATGCTGGTGATCGGCTTCCCGTCGGGCATCCCGAAGATCCCGCTGAACCTCACCCTGCTGAAGTCGTGCGACATCGTCGGCGTGTTCTGGGGCGCGGCCGTGGCCCGCGATCCGGCCGGCCACGCCGCCAACGTGCGCGAGCTGATGGACCTCTACGCCGCCGGCAAGATCAAGCCGTACGTCTCCGAGCGCTTTCCCCTGGAAAAGGCCAGCGACGCCATCGCCCACCTGGCCAGCCGCAAGGCCATGGGCAAGGTGGTGGTGACGGTGGGATAGGGGGCGTTCCCAAAGACCCTCTCCCAGAGGGAGAGGGAGGGGCCCAGGCGATAGCCTGGGAGGGTGAGGGGTTACGAGGTCGGACGATGTGCCGGCGCTCCGTCGAACGCCGTAACCCCTCACCCCGGCCCTCTCCCTATGGGAGAGGGAGCATGTCTGCTCTGCTTCTTGCCGAAGCCAGCTCCGTCGCTTGGGGCTGGATCACCGGCAGCAGACCCCGCTCTTGCAACAGGGGTGGAGCAGGGTGGTCGTGGTTAAGTCTTCGCAAATCACCCCTCTGCCGTCCCGTTCTGAAACAACAGTAAAATCATACGGTTAAGCGACCGGTAAGGACGTCCCTTAGCAAAGCGGTGAGATCAGCTGGGCTATTGCTGCTCTTCGAATAGTCGGAGGCGGCGTTCAGATGTTCCTTCCTGCTCGCGACGCGTTTCCCGTGGAGGCGCGCCGCCCGTACCGCATGAACCGGCGTCCCGAGGAGCGCGTGAAGGTGCTCGGGGGCGAGATGGATCTCGTGCGCCCGGAGGAGGTCTTCCACTTCGTGGCGGGCCGGATCGCGGGCGGCAAGGGCGCGATCGTCGCCAACCACAACCTGCACAGCCTATATCTGCTGCAGAAGGACCCGCAGGTCGTCGAGTTCTTCAAGGCCGCCGAGCTGATCGAGGTCGACAGCGTGCCGCTGATCTTCTGGGCGCGCATCGTCGGCCGGGCCAGCCGCCGCTTCCACCGCTGCACCTATCTCGACTGGCGCAACGACTTCTGGGCGCGCGCCACCAAGGAAAACTGGAAGGTGTTCTTCGTCGGCGGCGCCCCGGGCGTGGCCGACAAGGCGCTGGAAAACATCCGTCGCGATTGGCCGGGCGCCCAGGTCGAGAGCTGCGAGGGCTATTTCGACGTCACCGACGGTTCGCCCGAGAACGAGGCGGTGGTCGCCAAGATCAAGGCCTACAAGCCCGACATCCTGTTCGTGGGCATGGGCATGCCGCGCCAGGAGAAGTGGCTGCTGGAGAACCACAAGAAGCTCGACCCCTGCGTCGGCTTCACGGTCGGCGGCGCCTTCGACTACGAAGCCGGCGTGCAGCTGGCCGCCCCGCGCTGGATGGGGCAGGTGGGCATGGAGTGGCTGTTCCGGCTGATGGCCGATCCCGAGCGGCTGTTCACCCGCTACTGCGTCGAACCGTGGCATCTGTTCGGGCCGGCGATGGTCGACGCCCGCAACGCTCTTGCGCGGCAGCTGAAGCCGGGCAAAAAGAAGAACGCCGTTCCGCCGGAGGCCGCCTATCGGCGCGCCACCGATCTCGCGCTCAAGCCTTAACCGGACCGTGGGGGACCAATGGGTTTGAAGATCGACAAGAAGCCGCGTCGACGGGCCGCCGAGCAGCCCAACGCCTGGCAGCGCGTCTGCGCCGTCTTCGGCCTGGCCGGCCTGGTGCTGGCCTGGGCGGTGATGCTGGTCCCGTGCGCCCTCTGGCTGCTGTTCAGCCTGATCGCCCGGCGTCCCGCCCAGGGCCGCGCGCTGTTCGGCCGCGCCGCCGGCTGACTGACGCCACGTAAGGCTGGCCGCTGGCGGCCGCCCGTCCCATGATCCTCCCGCGCCAAGCGGCCCGCTTCCAGAGGCCGCGCGCCAAAAGGGAGGATGCCGCATGGGCGGACGTCTGGACGGCAAGGTCGCCGTCGTCACCGGGGCCTGCTCGGGCATAGGCCTGGGAACCGTCGAACTGTTCGCAGCCCAGGGCGCGAAGGTGATCGCCGCCGACCTGCAGGCCGAAAAGGGCGCGATCCTGGAGCAGCGCTTCCCGGACGCCGTGCGCTTCTCCCGTTGCGACGTCACCGTCGAGGACGACATCGCCGCCGCCATCGGCCTGGCGACAAAGGCCTTCGGCGGCCTCGACATCCTGTTCAACAACGCCGGCCACGGGGGCGCGCCCAACGGCGTGGCCGACATGACCGGCGCGGCCTGGGACGCCACCTTCGCGGTGCTGCTGCGCGGGCCGGTGCTGGGCATGAAGCACGCCCTGCCGGCCATGCTGGCGCGCGGCGGCGGCTCGATCATCAACACCGCCTCGATCGCCGGCCTGCAGGCGGGCTTCGGGCCGCTGGCCTATTCCTCGGCCAAGGCGGCGGTGATCCACATGACCCGCTGCGCGGCGGCCGAACTGTCGCCGCTGGGCGTGCGGGTCAACGCCATCTGTCCGGGCCTGATCGCCACCTCGATCTTCGGGGCCTCGATCGGCCTGCCGCGCGAGGTCGCCGACCAGATGGCCGCGCGCGTCGCCGAGGTCGGCCCCAAGATCCAGCCGATCGCCAAGGCCGGCCTGCCCGACGACATCGCCGCCGCCGCCCTCTATCTGGCCAGCGACGACAGCGCCTTCGTCAGCGGAACCCACATCGTCGTCGACGGCGGCATCACCATCGGCCCGCGCAGCAGCTGGGACGTGCGCACGCCCTCGCCGATCCTGGCGGCCATGGGCGTCTCGCCCGAGCAGGCGCAGGCCATGCGCGCGGCGATGATCGCCGGCCAGGCCGCGGAGTAGGAAAGGCGAGGTTAGGCCGCAACGACCATTTTCACCGAGTTTCCCCGCGAAGGCGGGGAAGGGCGGATTGGGGGCGCCCGCCCGCTGAATCTCGATGCGCCCTAGAGTCTGGACTCAATTGGCGCGCAAAGAAACGTGTCTTCCCGGCCGGAGGAGCGCGTCAGCGATCCGTAGAGCCGGGATCTCCCACGTCGGCAGGTTCTGAACTGTGGGAGATCCCGGCGCTCCGCTGCGCTACGGCCGGGATGACAACTGCTATAAGCTATTGAAACAGATAACTCATTGCCCTCGGCCAATTGAGTGCTGACTCTAGCCGTAGAAGTCGGCGTACCAGGCCGCGAAGCGCTTCAGGCCCTCGGCGACGCCGACCGTGGGCCTGTAGCCGGTCAGGGCGTGCAGCTTGGAGACGTCGGCGTAGGTGGCCGGCACGTCGCCCGGCTGCATCGGCAGGAAGACCTTCTCGGCCTGCCGGCCGATAGCGCTCTCCAGGGCGGCGATCATGTCCATCAGGCCGACGGGATTGCTGTCGCCGATGTTGTAGACCTCGTGCCCGCCGCGCGGCGGCGGGTTGTCGAGCACGCCGACGATGCCGTCGACGATGTCGTCGATATAGGTGAAGTCGCGGGCCATCCGGCCCTCGCCATAGACCTCGATCGGCTCGCCGCGCAGGATCTTCTGGGTGAAGCTGAAATAGGCCATGTCGGGCCGGCCCCAGGGACCGTAGACCGTGAAGAATCGCAGGCCCGCCTGCGGGAAGCCGTACAGGCTGGCGTAGCTCTGGCTGAGCAGCTCGCAAGAGCGCTTGGTGGCCGCGTACAGCGACACCGGGGCTTCGGCCGGATCGGTTTCCTTGAAGCCCTCGCCGGCCAGGGGCCGGTCGCCATAGACGCTGCTGGACGAGGCGTAGACCAGGGCCTCGACCCCGCCGTGGCGGCAGGCCTCCAGCACCGACAGGTGCCCGGCCAGGTTCGAGCGCTCGTAGGCGAAGGGGTTGTCGATCGAGTAGCGAACCCCGGCCTGTGCGGCCAGGTGGACGATCCGCTTCACGCCCGACGACCTGACCAGCGCCAGCAGGGCCTCGTGCTCGGCGATGTCCATGCGGATCATCGTAAAGGGGCGGCCAGCAGCAGCTTGAGGCGGTCCAGGTCCAGGGCGCGGAACTGGTCCCACTCGGTGAGGATCAGCAGCACGTCGGCGCCTTGCGCGGCCTCGTAGGGGCCGGCCACGAAGGTCACGCCCGGCAGCAAGGCTTCGGCCTCATGACGGCCCTCGGGGTCGAAGGCCTGGACCTTGGCGCCCTTGGCCTGCAGGGCCGGCAGGATGTCGAGGCTGGGGGCGTCGCGCATGTCGTCGGTGTTGGGCTTGAAGGTCACGCCCAGCACGCCGACGGTCTTGCCCGAGAGGTCCTCGGTTCCGAGCACGGCGGCGACCTTGTCGGCCATGGCCTTCTTGCGGGCGGCGTTGACCTCGACGGTGGTCTCGATCAGCCGGGTCGGCGCGCCGTAGTCGGCGGCGGTCTTGACCAGCGCGATGGTGTCCTTGGGGAAGCAGCTGCCGCCATAGCCGGGACCGGCGTTGAGGAACTTGCCCCCGATCCGCTTGTCCAGGCCGATGCCCTTGGCCACCTGCTGCACGTCGGCCCCGACCTTTTCACAGAGGTCGGCCATCTCGTTGATGAAGGTGATCTTCATCGCCAGGAAGGCGTTGGCGGCGTACTTGATCAGCTCGCTGGTCCGGCGGCCGGTGAAGACGATCGGGGTCTCGTTCAGCGAAAGCGGGCGATAGAGCTCGCGCATCACCGCCTGGGCCCGCTCGTCCTCGGCGCCGACCACCACGCGGTCGGGGCGCTTGAAGTCCTCGATGGCCGCGCCTTCGCGCAGAAACTCGGGGTTGGAGACCACGGCGAACTGGGCGGCCGGATTGACCCGCTTGATGATCGCCTCGACCTCGTCGCCGGTGCCCACCGGCACGGTCGACTTGGTGACCACCACCGTGAAGCCGTCGATCAGGCCGGCGATCTCYTCGGCCGCGGCGTAGACGTAGGACAGGTCGGCGTGGCCGTCGCCGCGGCGGGTGGGCGTGCCCACGGCGATGAACACCGCRTCGGCGTCCTTGATSGCCTGGGCGCCTTCCAGYGTGAACGACAGCCGGCCTTCGCGCACGTTGCGGGCCACCAGGTCGTCCAGGCCCGGCTCGTAGATCGGGATCTCGCCGGCCAGCAGGCGCGAGATCTTGCGCGGATCCTTGTCGATGCACGTCACCACGTGACCGAAGTCCGCAAAGCACGCCCC